>DINC01000002.1 GCA_002425885.1 Spirochaetia bacterium UBA5550
TGGGAAAATTCAGTTACAACAAAGAGGTTCTCACTAACCTCAGGCTTGAAGAAAAAGATATCCCATTTCTCGACAGGCTGATTGACTATGAATCAGCCCTTGAAGCGCATGAAAAAAAGAGTCATGCGGCAGTTGATAAACGTATTTCACTTAAAGAAGCTATATCCGAAGACGTTAAGGACGGGGATATTCTTACTGACACCGGTTTCAGTTATGTAAGAACGCCGATAACCGCTTACCTCGAAGTTATGCGGCAGGGGATTAAAAACCTCACGATGATCGGTTCTCCGGCAACAAACCAGAGTTATATGATTAACTACGGAACTGTTACAAGATCACACTGGTCATATTGCGGAGCTGAAATGAGGGGAACAGACCGTAACATGTCACGAAACGTACTTCAGGGAAGAACTAAAATTCTTGCCGAGTGGAGTCATGGATCAATGGCTCTTGGATTCAAAGCTGCACAGCTTGGTCTTCCAGGTTTATATTCAAAACAGCTTCTTGGTTCAGATATAATTAAATACAATCCTTATGTAAAGGTTATGGATCACCCGATGAAAAAGGAGAAAGATCCATGCGCCTTTATTCCGGCTCTTTATCCTGATGTAACAATTATACATGTTCACCAGGCGGATAAATTCGGTAACGCTAAAATATACGGACCGATTATCAATGATGCCGCAATAGCTGCAGCTGCAAGAAAAGTAATCATCACAGCAGAAGAAATTGTACCTCCATCAGCCATGAGAACTGATAATAAAGGTGTAGTTATTCCATTTGTATATGCTGATGCTGTTGTTGAAATGCCATATGGAGCTCTCTTCGGTTCAATGCCGGGACTTTACTACTGGCCAAGAAGGATGTGGGAGAAAACACTCAGATATTGGGCGCACAAAGAAGGAGCCCTTGATGAATTCTACAATCTTTTATTGCATGAATGTAAGGATCAATTTGATATAATTGATAAAATGCTGGGTGGTTCTAAATGGATGGTTAATGCCAAAAGACTCACAAAAGCAGAAGAAGGTGATAACGAAGAAGACGGCGTTGATTTCCACTACAAAGAATGGACAATGAACGATCCTGATTTTAATGACGTGACAGACCAATTTAAATAACAGTAATAGTGGAGGAAAAAATGATTGAACCAAGACCAGCAAATCCGCTTGAAATGATAGCATATGTTCTTGCTCAGCAGATCGAAGACGGAGAAGTAGTATATATCGGAACAGGACTCCCCATGGTTGCGGGGACTCTGGCAAAGAAGACCCATGCTCCAAATATTACTCTTGTATTTGAATCAGGAGCACAGAACCCGGTACCGGGTGACATGCCATGGTCTGTTGGCGGGCCGAATACATGGAAAAAATCTCCTATGATTCTTGAAATGTCATATTCATTCGGACAGCTTTATAACGGATACGTTGACAAAGCATTCCTCGGATACGCGCAGATAGACATGTATGGAAATGTTAACACTCACATGATCGGCGGAGATTTTCATAACTACAAAAACAGGCTTACAGGATCAGGGGGTAATAATGACCTTTCATCGTTATCCAGAAATCTGATTTTGGTGGGATTACAGAATCCGCAAAAATTTGTTAAACACCTTGATTTCATGACATCAGTAGGATGGTTAAATGGCGGAACAAGTCGAAAAGAAGCTGGTCTTGTTGGAGCCGGCCCGATGACCGTTATAACCTCTGCGGGTGTGTACGATTTTGAACCTGAATCAAGAAGGATGAGGATAAAGACTCTGCATCCGGGTGTATCACCTGAGCTTGCACAGCTTGCAACAGGATTTGAACTTATCAGACCTGCAGGTGAAATTCCTGTAACTCCGGTTCCGACAAAAGAGATAATCGAAATTCTCAGAAGAGAAGTTGACCCGAGAGGCGTTTTTACTTCAATGCCGAGTTAATCAGCTTACGCAATGAGTATCTGCCTGAAAAAAGAAGCCCGGAAACCGGGCTTCTTTTTTTATCTATCGTTCATCAATTCCTTTATATTCCAGGATCTCCTGGTTCGGAGGGATATAAGCAGGCCTTATAATCTTCCCCTGTATTATCTGCTCAAGCCTGTGTGCAGACCATCCGGCAGTCCTGGCCATGGCGAAAATAGGAGTATAAAGAGCTTCAGGTATTCCAAGCAGTTTATAAACAAGCCCTGAATAAAAATCCACATTAACACAGACCTGATTCCCTTTCCTCTCCATTACCAGTTCAGGCCCGATCTTTTCAACCATTTCAAAGAGATTGAAAAGGTCCATCTTGTTATATTTCTGAGACAAAGTCTTTGCGTATTTTTTCAGAATCTTTGTCCTTGGATCAGAAATTGTATACACAGCATGTCCCAGACCGTAAATCTTGCCGCTGCCGTCCGCAGCTTTTTTATCCAGTACTTTCTCAAGATACTTCCCGATCTGTTTTTCACTGCTCCAGTCCTTAATATCCTTCTGACACTGTTTCATCATCGACATAACTGATTCATTGGCTCCGCCGTGGAACTGGCCGCTAAGAGAGGCTACCCCGGCGGCAAGCGCCATGTATGTATTAGCTCCACTTGAAGAAACAGTTCTGACTGTGAATGTTGAGTTATTACCACCGCCATGTTCAGCGTGCATAACCATGCAGGAATCAAACATCAGAGCCTCTTCCCTGTCAGGCATCTCCCCGGTAAGCATATAAAGAAAATTCTCAGCCATTGAGAGATGTTCCCTGGATCTGGCAAGGCGCAAATCGTCACCTTTACGGTATTTATAAACACTATAGTTATTCGCCACAATAACCGGAGCTTTGGCTATTACATTAATACACTGTTCAGTGATGCTTGAAAAATCATTTGTGTCAGGATCATTATCGCACCTGCTCAGGTGGGATATGACGCTGTGCAGGGCATACATCTGGTTGAAATTTTCAACTTCTTCAATTATTATACGTCTCTCCATATTGGAAAGTTTAGATCTTCTATGAAGTTCACCTGTAAATTTAATAAAATCTGACTTATCAGGGAGAACGCTGGTGAGCAGCAGGTACACCACCTCTTCAAACCCGAATCTTTTATTCTTTTCATTATTTTCGATTATATCATTAACATCATATCCGCAATAATACAGTTTTCCATCAACAGGTACAACTCTGGTTTTCGACGGATCATTTTCATCATGAACCTTTTCGTAACCTATTACTCTCCCTTTTGTAGTGATACCGACAACAACACCTGAGCCATCAGGATTTCTCAGCCCTAATTTTATATCCTTCTCACGGACAACGTCAGGCGGAATTTGATCATGCTGGAGGGTTAGTCTCTTTATTTTTTCTAATATTTTCTCCATAAAACCCCCTTCTATAAAAAATATTTATAAATATAGT
>DINC01000105.1 GCA_002425885.1 Spirochaetia bacterium UBA5550
TTATAATATTGAATTGGCAAAGGAGCTTGAAAAAGCTGGTTTTGACGAAATACAGTTCGACTATATCCGTTTCCCCTCTGACGGACCGGTGCATTTATGTAAATTTTCATTTCAGAAGGACTCAGAAACGTATAAATCAGAAATTTTAATTGATTTTTTAAAAAAGTCTAAACAATCATTAAATGTACCTGTTTCAGTTGATATTTACGGTTTTAATTCATGGTATTATTTCGGGAATATGATTGGCCAGGATATGGAGGATCTTTCTTATACGGTTGATGTAATCTGCCCAATGGTATATCCATCGCATTTCGGCAGCAGATTTTACAATAAATTCAGCCATAATATCAGGCCTTATAGAATAGTAAAAGATGGCGGAATCCGGGGGGGTATGATGCTGAACAGCAAAACCCTCCTAAGGCCGTATATACAGGGTTTTAATCTGATGTCGCCAACATGGGGGCCGGGATATATAAAAGATCAGATTAAGGCATCTGAAGAGAGCGGGTGCAGCGGTTATACAATCTGGAACGCAAAGGGCGATTATGAAATACCGCTTAAAGCATTGAAGGAAAGAAAATAAATTTGAATATGAATCCTTTTCACTTAACATGGGAGATAGAAAAAGATATTCCGGTTATTTATCTGGAAGGTGACATCACGTCTGAATCTGACCAGATTTTAAAAGATGCATATAATGAAATAAAAAAGAAAAGCAGATCAAGGATATTCATTTTTGATTTTGCTCAATCTAACTATATCAACTCATCGGGAATTTCATCCTTCATAAAAATTATTCACCTTCACAAAGAATCAAACGGTGACTTTATTTTCACAGGCCTGTCAGATCATCTTCTGAAAGTTATGGATATTGTTGGTCTTACCGAATATATCTCGATATCAGAAACCATTGAATCAGCAATAAAAAAAATACATACTACCCACTAACAGGAGACATCCATGGCAGTTAAAAAGGCTTCAAAGGATACCGTCCTCTCTATAGATGCAGGCACGCAATCTATTCGTATTGCTCTGATAGATTTTAAAGGAAATATTCTTAAAATTGCCAAAACTGAAATTGAACCTTTTTATTCAAAAAATCCGGGTTGGGCAGAGCAGGATCCGGAGTATTTCTGGAAGATTCTTTCACAGACATCAAAACAGCTGTTCAGGGACAATCCTATACAAAAGGACTCAATAAAGGGGTTAACTATAACTACTCAAAGAAACACAATGATTAACCTGGACAAAGATAAAAAAATCCTCAGGCCAGCCATGGTGTGGGTGGATAGAAGAAAAGCTGAGCTCGGAAGCTGGCCCCCTTTTTATATGAGCACAGTGCTGAAAGGGATGAATATTTATGATCTGATAGTTTATTCAATACGGGAATGTGAGGCAAACTGGTTGGCGCAGAACCAGCCTGAAATATGGGAAAAAACTGATAAATTTCTTTTTCTCTCAGGATACCTGACCTTTAAAATAACAGGAGAGCTGAGTGACTCCTCCGGTAACCAGGTAGGATATGTCCCTTTTGATTTTAAAAAACAGAAATGGGGATCTGATAAAGATATTAAATGGAAAATGTTTTCATCAATAAGAAGAGAACAGCTGCCTCAATTATTCAGGCCCACTGAAATTATGGGATATGTAACAAAAAAAGCCTCCTCTGAAACCGGAATCCCTGAGGGACTCCCGGTTTTTGCAGCAGCAGCTGATAAAGCCTGTGAAGTTCTCGGTTCAGGATGCCTCACTCCTGATATAGCCTGTCTCAGTTTTGGAACTATGGCAACAATTGAAACAACGAACAGTAAATACGTAGAGATTATACCATTTCTGCCCTCATTCCCCAGCGCTGTTCCAGGAGCTTATAATACAGAGGTTACAATTTACAGGGGTTACTGGATGGTGAGCTGGTTCAAAAATGAATTCGCACAAAGCGAAGTGATGCTTGCTAAAAAGAAAGGAATTCCGCCGGAAATTCTCCTTGATCAGATGGCAGGAAACATCCCCCCCGGGTCCATGGGATTGATGCTGCAACCCTTCTGGTCACCGGGAGTAAAGACCCCCGGCCCGGAAGCTAAAGGCGCAATAATTGGTTTTGGAGATGTTCATACCAGGGCACATGTTTACAGGGCAATCCTTGAAGGGCTCTCCTATGCGTTGAAAGAGGGAGCAATAAGGACAGAAAAAAGAAACAAAGTTAAAATTGAGAAATTACGTGTTTCAGGAGGGGGTTCTCAGAGCCGTACTGCAATGCAGCTCACTGCGGATATATTTAATTTACCAGCAGAAAAACCTCACACATACGAAACATCAGCCCTTGGTGCTGCCATTGATGCAGCAATGGGATTAAAAATTTTCCCGGATTTCAGCAGTGCGGTTAAATCAATGACGCGTGTTTCGGAAGTTTTTGAACCGGACAAAAAAAACAGTGAAATATATAAGGAACTTTTTGAAAAAGTATACATGAAGATGTATAAAAATATGCAGCCTTTATATGAAGATATCAGGGAGATTACAAACTACCCGCCATTCTACAGCAGGAAGAGATAAAAAAAGGGGCAAAAAAACAGAGGTTGCACGAGATAAAAAACAAGGGGTTGCAACCCCTTGTTTTTTATCTTTTCAGGTTAGTTCAGAATTTTATTGATCATCTTGATTACAACATCAATATCTTCCGCTGACCCTTTATCCAGAAGTCTTTTAAATGTAACAAGCTCATCTCCGTAGTTACGCTCAGCGGCATTAACAAATTTTTCACCAACACCATAAAGAAGCCAGTCCAGTGAAATTTTGTGCCTGATTGATACGCTTCTAAGAAACTTAAAAGACGGATTCTGTGAACCGCACTCAACTTTAGCAACATACCTTCTGTCGATACCTGCTGATTCACCGAATTCTCTCTGAGTGATTTTAAGTTCTTTTCTGACCTCTTTAAGCCTGAGTCTTATCTGTTTAAAAAACTCCTGCTCCTGATCATCATCAAGAACGCTTTCTGAGAGAAACTGGTGGTCATTATACCTTTCTCTGTACTTACTCTGGTTACCAATTGTTGTATTCATATTCCCTCTTTATTT
>DINC01000333.1:0-5185 GCA_002425885.1 Spirochaetia bacterium UBA5550
AGGAGATTTTATAATGACTGATTATCTGAAAAAATACCCGGATTCTAAAGGTTTTTTTGGCGAATATGGAGGATCTTTTATACCCCCGGATCTTCAGGCGGAGATGGATAAAATTACTGATGCCTACTATTCCATAAGTAAATCCCATGATTTTATAAGTGAATTAAGAAATATAAGGAAGCATTTTCAAGGGAGGCCGACTCCCACATATTTCTGCAGGAACCTCTCAAATAAAATGGGGGGACGTATATATCTGAAGCGGGAGGATCTGAATCACACAGGTGCTCATAAACTGAATCACTGTATGGGAGAGGTTCTCCTTGCTAAATATATGGGGAAGAAAAAGGTTATAGCTGAAACAGGTGCAGGTCAGCATGGTGTTGCCCTTGCCACTGCCGCAGCATATTTCGGCCTTGATTGTGAAATTCATATGGGTGAGGTTGACATAGCGAAAGAGCACCCTAATGTCGTGCGTATGAAACTTTTAGGCGCAACACTTATCCCGGTAACCCACGGTTTAAAGACATTAAAGGAGGCTGTGGATTCCGCATTTGAAGCTTATCTTAAAGATCCTGTGACTGCTATGTACTGCATAGGTTCAGTGGTGGGGCCGCATCCATTCCCCATGATGGTTCGTGATTTTCAGCATGTAGTGGGTCTGGAGGCCCGTGAGCAGTTTCTTGAAATGACAGGGGAACTTCCCGATGCAATTACCGCTTGTGTGGGGGGCGGTTCGAACGCCATGGGCCTTTTCTCCGCGTTTATTGAAGATGAAAATGTAAGAATCATAGGTGTGGAGCCGTCAGGGCGTTCTCTGAAGATAGGGGATCATGCGGCAAGCCTTTCGTACGGGAAGCCGGGGGTGCTCCACGGATTTAAAAGTTATCTTCTTCAGAATGATAAGGGTGAGCCTGAACCTGTATACTCTATTGCAAGCGGTCTCGATTATCCCGGTTCAGGGCCTGAGCATTGTATGCTTAAGGACAAAAATCGCGTTGAGTATACAACAGCATCTGATGAAGAGTGCCTTGACGCATTCTATACTCTTTCAAAAGTGGAGGGTATTATCCCTGCACTTGAGAGCGCGCATGCTGTTGCTTTCTCAATGAAGTACGCGAAGGAGAATACACGTAAATCTATTCTTGTTAATCTTTCAGGACGCGGCGATAAGGATATAGATTTTATTGTGGATAATTACGGGTACAGATAGAATTTTATTTTCGAAGGACTGATATGAATCTTAAATACGCTCTTGAAGATCGGCCGCCTTTTAAAGAGATTATTGTTTATGGGCTTCAGTGGCTTGCGGTAACAATTCCTGCTGTAATTATACTTGGGAGGATACTTGGAGGGATGGAGGGATCTTTTGAATCCTCCATGCTCTATATGCAGAAGCTCTTTGCTGTTATGGGCGTTAGCCTGCTGCTTCAAATCTGGAAAGGGCACAGGCTCCCTCTGGTTATTGGACCGGCAACCGTTTTGCTGATAGGAATTCTTGCATCTGAGGGGAATTCTCCGGCCTCCATCTATACTTCTATAATGATCGGAGGGGGGCTGCTTGTTCTTCTCTCAGTGAGCGGACTCTTTAATCATCTGCGGAAATTATTCACTACGCGGGTTGTTTCAGTTATTCTTCTTCTTGTGGCTTTTACAATGATGCCGGCAATTATTCAGATGATAAGCAGAGGTACGGCAGGGTTCTCTTCCTCCGGACATCTCGGTTTTGCATTTATACTGATTCTTCTGATGTTTTTCTGTCAGAGGTATTTTACAGGTTTGATGAAATCTACTATAATACTCTGGGGGATGATTTTTGGAACTATCGTATATTTTCTGATTGAGCCTGCCTCTGTTTTGCAGGGGGGGACAACTGAGCTCAGGTTTTTTGGCGGTTTTTTTTCCGGACTCACTACAGATGTGGATTTAAATCCGGGATTGATCGCGGCGTTTCTATTATGCTTTCTCGGCCTTGCTGTGAATGATCTTGGTTCTATTCAGGCAGTGGGTGCTGTGCTGGAGGCGGATGATATGCCGCGACGTATTAATTCAGGTACAGCTTTCACAGGTATTGGTAATGTATTAGCTGGATTCATGGGAGTGATAGGGCCGCTTAATTTCTCTTTCAGTCCCGGTATCATTGCTTCTACAGGGTGCGCTGCGCGTTCAACTCTGATTCCGGCAGGGGTAATAATGGTTCTTTTTTCCTTTATTCCCGGTCTTCTCTTCTGGCTGAATTTTATTCCTGATGTGGTGATAGGTTCGGTTCTCCTTTTCATAATGTGTACACAGGTGGCAGCAGGCCTCCTCGTAGCCTTTTCAGGGATGAAGGAGATTTCTTTTGATTATCTCCTGCTGATTGCTTTTCCCGTTCTCTCCGGATTGATTATTGCTTTTCTGCCGGCAGGGTCACTGGCGTCGCTTCCTTCAGGCCTCAGGCCTGTCCTGGGGAATGGTTTTGTTGTGGGTATTACAATGTCCCTTGTTCTTGAGCATCTGATTTTCCGCACAGGGAGAGGTTAACTCCGTTTTTTGCTGAGGCTTGTTCTGTTCCCGCCTCTTTTTTCAAATATCAGGGATTACTATTTTCAAGAGGAAAAGCGGGTTTGAGTTTTATATTATTAATAAAAAAGTGCTTCGGANNTTAATCAGTATATATAACTATTACACTATTTAACAGGATGAATTAATGGAATTGGAAAAAAATATACTCATAGTTTCGAAAGAGCTTAAGATTAAAACAGAGCAGGTTGCTGCAGTTGTTAAGCTTCTATCCGAAGACGCAACTGTACCCTTTATTGCCCGCTACAGAAAGGAGGTAACCGGAAACCTTGATGAGGTCGCAATTATTGCAATAAGGGATCGTATTGAACTCCTTGCTGAACTTGATAAAAGACGGGATGCAATTATAAAATCTCTTACAGAGCAGGAGAAGCTTACCCCTGAACTTGAAAAACAGGTGATGGAAGCTGAGACTTTGTCCAGGCTTGAAGATATATATCTGCCGTACAGGCCGAAGCGCAGGACGCGGGGTATGATCGCCAAAGAGAAAGGACTGGAACCTCTGGCTGAAATACTTTTTGCACAGGGGAATGATGACCCGGCTGCGGAGGCTATGAAATATGTAGATATGGAGAAGGGTGTTGAGTCAGGAGATGACGCTCTTCAGGGTGCCAGGGACATTATTGCTGAATGGGTTAATGAAAACAGTGAAGCCCGTGAGGAGATGAGGGCGTTTTTCGTTAAGAAGGCTTCAATGTCATCAAAGCTCGTGAAGGGGAGTGAAAAGGATGGCGCGAAGTACAGGGATTATTTCGAATGGAGTGAACCTGTGAAGGATGCGCCGTCACACAGGATTCTTGCTCTGCTTCGCGGTTCTGATGAGGGGCATCTGCTTATTCATTTCCTTCCTGAAGAGGAGAGCGCGGTTTCTCTCCTTGAGAATAAATTTATTAAAAAAAGCAGTCCTGCAGCAGGGGAGATTGCTGAAGCGGTAAAGGATAGCTACAAGAGGCTCATGGGGCCCTCAATGGAGACCGAGCTTCGTGCGTCTTTAAAAAAGAAAGCGGATGACGAGGCCATAAGGGTATTTGCTGAAAATGTTAAGGAGCTTTTACTGGCTTCACCGCTTGGCGAGAAATCGGTGCTGGCCCTTGACCCCGGCTTGCGCACCGGATGCAAACTGGTATGCCTGTCGAGACAGGGTAATCTTGTTTACAATGACGCCATATATCCCCTTGAGCCGTACAATAAGATCGAAGAGTCAGCAAAAAAGATTAAAGATCTCTGCATTAAATATAGGGTTGAGGCAATCGCCATAGGTAACGGTACCGGAGGAAGAGAGGCTCTCGCCTTCTGTAAATCAATTGGCCTTGAAAATGTAATTGTCACTAAGGTGAATGAGAGTGGAGCTTCAGTCTATTCTGCATCTGAAGTGGCGAGAAAGGAATTTCCTGATTATGACGTAACTGTACGCGGCGCTGTCTCTATCGGCCGAAGGCTTATGGACCCTCTTGCTGAACTTGTTAAGATTGATCCTAAATCGATCGGTGTAGGGCAGTACCAGCACGATGTAGATCAAAAGGAGCTGAAGAAATCTCTTGATGATGCAGTGATGAGCTGTGTCAATGCAGTGGGTGTTGAAGTTAATACTGCAAGCGGCGAGCTGATGAAATATGTTTCAGGCCTTTCGCCGAGAATGGCTGACGCAATCGTGAAGTACAGAAATGAAAAAGGCGCCTTCAGAAACCGTGAGGAGCTGAAGAAAGTCTCAGGGATGGGACCGAAAACTTATGAGCAGGCTGCGGGGTTTCTCAGAATCAGAAACGCGGAGAACCCTCTGGACTCAAGCGCTGTTCACCCGGAAAGCTACAGCATAGTTCAGAAGATGGCGGAAGATCTCTCATGTACAGTAAGTGATCTTATGAGAGAGAGCTCTCTCAGGCAGAAGATTAAACTTGAGAATTATGTGACAGATACAATAGGAATCCCTACATTAAAGGATATTATGAACGAGCTTGAAAAGCCGGGGCGCGATCCCCGTAGAGAGTTTGAGCTTTTCAGTTTTAAGGAAGGTGTAAATGGAATCTCCGATCTGGAAAAGGGTATGGTTCTCTCAGGAGTTGTAACCAATGTCACAGCATTCGGAGCCTTTGTTGATATAGGAGTTCACCAGGACGGGCTTGTGCATATAAGTCATCTTGCGGATAAGTTTGTGGATAATCCGCACGGTTTCATTAAGGTGAACCAGAAGGTTCAGGTTACCGTAATTGACGTTGATGCTGAAAGAAAAAGAATCGCCCTGTCAATGAAAAGCGCACCATTTGATGAGACGCAAAAAAAAGCTGAGAAGCCTGCTGACAAAGCACCGGTGAATAAAAAGGAGAAACCACCCGCATCAAAAAACCAGTCTTCACAAAAAGATATTAAAAAATCTCAATCCCCTTTTTCAGGACTTAAAGATCTGATTAAAGAGTAGTAGAATAATAGAATGCTCTCAACAGTAAATGGACCTGTTTTCGTTAAGAGAACAGGTCCATTTCTATGTTATAGCAGTTAACGATTTAATTAGTCCTCAATGTCATCTCCGTGCAGGCGGAGATCCATTATTTTATAATACTGAATGCTATTAACAATGGATACCCGTCTTCACGGGTATGACATTATGTATCGGATAACATAAAACAGG
>DINC01000333.1:5226-17647 GCA_002425885.1 Spirochaetia bacterium UBA5550
ATAAAATTGTATTAATATAAACTAAAGGGAATAGATGAATATATATTAGGTGACAGAAACAGAAGGAGAGAGGCGGTATTTTTTACAACTGTGGTTTTTTATATCCTCCTTGTTATTTTATTTATTTTCCTCATGAAATATGCGGCAAAGATATATGTTATGAAGGAGATAGATCGCACTCTGCTCATGACAGCGCGGAGTATATCCTATGTGCTCCCTGACGATTATCATGATCGTGCGGTTTCCGCTGATTCAATCTCTACCGGCGAATATAATCATATTGAAAAAAAGTTAACAGAGATTGCGGGATTTACCGGGATGAAGTATATATGGACTGATATTCTTATTGATGGGAAGGTCTATCTTACAACCTGCAACAGAACAGAGCAGACCGATGTTTCAGGTCTTCAGATGTATTACTTTATGTCTTATGTTGATGGAGTAAGTGCTGAAGAGATCTCCGCTTTTGCAGGGGAGGAACCTGTGTTCACTAATTTTACAGACAGGTGGGGAGTGTTCAGGGCAGTGTTTATTCCGGTTTATTCTCCGGGGGGGAGGAAATACCTTGCCTGCGCGGAATTTACACTTGAGTATGTAGAGACAACAGTGAAAAAGATGGTCATGCTTTCATCACTTGTTGCGCTTTTTTTCTTTTTTGCCTTTGTCCCTGTATTTATGAGTTATGTATGGAATTCTAAAAAGAGAGCCAGGGAGCTTAAAGAGAAGAATGCAGAAATTGAAAAAAGCGAGGAGAACCTCAGAATAACTCTTAACTCTATCGGCGACGGCGTAATTGTTGTTGGAGAGGACCAGAAGATTGTAATGATCAATCCTGTGGCAGAGGAACTTACAGGATGGGGGACTATCGAGGCTGCAGGGAGGAGTCTTAATGAAGTTTTCTGCGTGAATGATCATACAACAGGAAAATGCGTAGATGATATACTCGAAAGAATTGTTCATGAAAAATATACAGGGACATACAGCGGTTATCTTCTGCTGAGTTCAAAGAATGGAACTGAAAAAATTATCTCTGAAAACGGGTCACCTATATTCAATCATGAAAAGCAATATATAGGTTCAGTAATTGTTTTCAGAGATATTACTGAAAGGCAGCGTATGGAGGATGAGCTCCGGCAGTCGCAGAAACTGGAATCAATAGGGCAGCTGGCAGGAGGCATTGCCCATGATTTCAATAATATGCTTGCGGCAATTATGGGTAGTGCAGAGCTTCTCTCCAGCTACATTAAAAAAGAAACGGAGTTGAAACAGTATACGGATATTATAATAAAAGCGTCTGAGAAGGCCTCTGATCTGACACACAAACTTCTCGCTTTTTCAAGGAAAGGTAAAAGAAAGTCGGAACCCTTTGATATGCATCTCTGCATAAAAAATGCCCTGTCTATGCTGATGAGAAGTATTGATAAAAAGATCGAAATTCAGACATCGCTTGATGCTGAACTGTCAATTGTAACTGGAGATAATACTCTTTTTGAAAATGTTATTCTTAATATCGGGATTAATTCAAGGGACGCGATGCCTGATGGAGGGACATTCAAAGTAACAACCTCAAATATCGAGTACAATGAAGAATTCTGCAGAGATTCAGCTTTTGATATAGAACCCGGAAGATATCTCAGAATTTCGCTGAAAGATAACGGAAGCGGGATTCCGAGGAAGATAAAAGATAAAATTTTTGAGCCTTTCTTTACGACAAAGAATCAGGGGAAAGGAACCGGGCTCGGGCTGTCAGTTGTTTACGGCACGGTAAAGGATCATCACGGGGTTCTGACACTTGAAAGTGAAGAGGGTAAGGGTACGGAGATAATTATTGATCTCCCTGTTTCTATTGAAAATGAGAGGCCGGACGATAAGGGTGAGAACTCCGTTGAACATAAAGGTAGCGGAACATTACTTGTCATTGATGACGAGATTATGATACGGGATACCATGGAAAAAATGCTGGAAAGCATGTCGTATGAAGTGCTTACCGCATCAAACGGTTTTGAAGGTCTTGAGCTTTTTAAAAAAAGATCAGGTGAAATCAAGGCGGTTTTTGTTGATATTATAATGCCTGTTATGAACGGCAGGGAATTGTTAATGGATTTAAAATCCATTAAACCCGATCTGCCTGTTATTGTTATATCAGGATATACAACAGCGAATGCTGTTAAAGAAATTCTTGCCCTGGGCGCATTCGGGTATCTTCAGAAGCCTTTCAAAAAAGGTGAACTCGCAAAAATGATGACACGTGTTGATCATGAATCAGGTAAAAAAAGTTCATAGCTTTTCTATCTGAAGATTGACTTTTATCTTAATTTAAAATCGTTGACATTACCCGTTGACATTATTCCTGTAAGATATGAATAATCAGGAAAAACTAATGAGCATCGAAAAGTACACAATTTCTGAACTTGCTGCTGAATTTGATATAAGCCCTTCAACAATCAGGTTTTATGAAGAGAAGGGTCTGCTGGTCCCAGAAAGGAGCCAGGGGAATCAAAGAGTATATTCACAGAAGCACAGGGGGAGATTAAAACTTATTCTGCGCGGAAAGAGGTTCGGCGCAACCCTGGACGAGATTGCCGAGATGATAGGGATGGCGGATGCTGATGTGAGTGAAGTTGAACAGATCGACAAAAGCCTCTTTTACATCAGTAAAAAGTATGATGAGATCCAGATCCATAAAAACGAGATAAAACTCTTTGAAAAAGATCTCCTTGCTCTTAAAGAAAAGCTGATTAACAGAAAAAAAGAACTTTCAGAATAGTTTAATCAGCATCTTTAATAAATGTAAGTTCGGTATAAACTTTAATGCCATGCTTAATAAAAAGTTCTGCAGTTATACCATTCCCTTCTTTTTTACTGCCGGAGAAAGTTCCATCATATATTTCACCATATCCGCATGAAGGGCTTCGTGATTTAAGCACCGCTTTTTTTATTCCGGTTTTTTCCGCCAGTTCAATAGAAACCTTTGCTCCCTTTACGAATTGCTCAGTGCAGTCTAAGCCTTCTATGGTTAATACTTTTTTTTCTCCGCTGACATCAGAGATCTCGCATTGACTTCGCGGCGTAGGGAGTCCGCCAAGCTGTTCAGGGCAGAATGGTATTGCATCTCCCGACTCTACAAGATTTATGATATCTTCAACCGGGAAAGGTGTTCCGTTATAACGGCAGGGTATACCTGCAAGGCAGGCGCTTACCAGATATTGAGGTTTATTCATAATTAAAAAAGGGCTGCGCGGGCAGCCCTTGGACTCCTGTCAGAAAAGTTTTTTAAGTTTCTTTGCGGCTTTATCAGCTTTTTTGTCAGCCTCTTTTTTTACCTTGTCTTCAGCTTTTGCTTTTGCTGCATCAGTTGCCTTGTTAACTGCTGCACCTGCGATGTCTTTACCGGCATCCTTTACAATATCAGCTAAAGAACCAAGTGCCGGGTGTATTAGTTTTGGCGCAGGCTTCTGGGCTGTTCCTTTAACTTCATATTTAAGGTATATCTCACCTTTATCGTTCACCAGGGGTTTTACAGCAGCGTCAGCAATCTGGTCAGCTTTTACATAATCCTTCATCTTCCCTGTAATGGCTTTTTCAGCGAGTTTAGATGTCTGTGATTTTACTTTTGCGGTATGCTTTTCAGCCATTGTCATGTCTGTGTTAAGATCAAGAGACATTGATGAAACATTTATTTTCCCGCCGAAAGTTAAAGCGAAGTCATCATTCGCAAATTTGCCGTCTTTTAAAGTAGCGATGTTATCCTTATAATGAATTGATACATAGCCGTTTTTCCATTCCAGGTCTTTTTTGAGAAAATCGAATTTACCGCAGTATTTTGTGAGCTGTTCAACATTCATCATCTCATTGAAAATCTGCAGACCGGTCATTGTGCCATAAGGTGATCCGGCTTTTATGATAACTTCAGGATTCAGGAGCCTTGTTTTTTTATCGAAAGGAATAACATGACCGTTGATATCAAGACCTATATCGAAGGATTTTACTGCACCTGACTCGGATCTCCCCACGGTTTTTATTCCTGCAAAAACTTTCAGTGATACGTTGTCATTTTTCTCCAGTTTTGCGGGGTCAATGCTGATATCAAAAACCTTAGCAGTAACTTTGTATAAATTGATTTTCTGTCCGGAAGCCATCTCTGTAAAGTTGATATTTCCGTTTTCCATGCCAATAGATCCGATGTTGATTGCCACAGGAATATCATCAGCAGTAAGTGGTTTGGACTTCTCCTGCGATTTTTCTTTCTCTTTTTCTTTTGCGGCATCAGCTTCTTCTTTCATCTTCTTTTCAAGTTCAGCTTTCTCTTCAGGCGTCATTTTTTTCGGAGCAAGGAGGTCGGAGAAATTGAAAGCTCCGCTCTTGTAGCGCACTACATTTATCTGAGGAGTATAAAGCATAAGTTCATTGAGTACAAACTGCTTTTTCAGCAGAGGGGGTATTGAGACCTTGAATTTGAATGACTGCATGGATGCGAAAATATCTTTATCAGAAACAGGTTTTCCTTTAAGAGCTTCAAGGTCTTTCGGGTTTTTGAAATTGGATATTTTAACATCGCTGACAGTAAAGCCGGACACAGCAGAGAAAAGTCCGCCGCTGAAATCACCGATGCGCACCTGCCTGTTAAGCTGTTTCTCCATCTGCCCCTCAACAAATGGCTTATCAACAATAATCATCAGAGCGATACCCGCGCCGACAATCAGAATAAATACTGCACCGATTATTATGCCGATCCATTTTAATACTTTTTTAAGAATTCCCATTATACTCTCCTTGTGTCAAAGCTTTAGAGATATCGATTTCTTTACGAAACTCTATATTATGATTAATAAATTATATTCATATTTGAATTTGTCAATATTTGATTTATAATGATTGATAAAAGTTGCGGTTTATAAATCTATATTTTAAACAGGAAGAATAACTATAGTTGAAGGAGAAAACAGTGGCACGGGGCTATGATAATTATAAAAACAGGGCTGATCTTATCTCATCATTCGGCAGGGAGCTTACGCGGAGATCAGGATCAAGCTGTGAGCTGTGCGGGGCTTCAGGGGTCAGCCTGTCAGTTTTTGAGGTTCCTCCGGTGAAGGTGGAGCCGGAACATTCAGATTGTGTTTTTATCTGCGGTGAATGCAGGGAGCAGCTTGAAAATCCGAAAAAGTTCAGGAATTCGCATTGGCGCTGTCTCACTGACAGGGTGTGGAGTGAAACCGGCTCTGTAAAAATACTCTCTGTCATGATACTGAAAAAAGTATCGTTAACTGAAAGCTGGGCATCTGATATAATTGAAAGTGTTTATCTCTCTGATGAGGAGAGTGAGCAGGTTGAGAAAGCAGAAATCTGAAATACTGCAGGCTTATCTATAGATTTGTTTCAGAAGTGGAGACGGTCTGAGCCAGGGGGAATGTTATTGTAAACAGGGTACCGTTGCCGGAGGAATCTACAGAAACCTCAGCATTGTGTTCCCTGATGATCCTGTGGCTTAATGACAGCCCTATGCCGGTCCCTTTACCTTTTCTTTTTGTGGTGAAAAAAGGTGTCCATATTTTAGGAATAATATCTTCAGGTATTCCGCTGCCGTTATCTTCAATAATAAGCCATGCATTCTCTTCATTTGCGCCTGTCATTATTTTGATTTTACCCGCGTATTCCTGGCAGTTTTCTCCCCTGGCGTTAATAGCATCACGGGAGTTCAGTATAAGGTTTATGAAGAGCTGTTCAAGCGAGAGATTATCTCCGTATATTCCAGGTATAGATTCATCAAGTGTAAATTCAATGTCGATGCGGCTGTTCCGTATCTGGTTATTAACAAGTTCCACTGCATTTAAAATGCATGCATTGAGATCCGCAGGCTGAAATGAAAAGCCCCTTTTCCGGGAAAAAGTCCTGATGTGATCAATAATGGAAGAGGACCTGTCCACAAGGGAGGAGATCTTTGAAAGATCGGAAACCGCCTGCATCAGGTCAAGCTCATCATAATTTATATCATCAATAATGCTCTGAGATATGCATTTAATTCCAGTGAGGGGCTGGGCAAGTTCGTGCGCAATGCCGGTTGTTATTTCGGCAAGGCTCGCGTGGCGTGCGATCTGAAGCAGTTCAACATCTTTCTGCGCGATTATTTTTTTCAGCTGGTCGTTGTTCTGTTTCTGGCGTGTTATAACCTGGTCCAGCCTTTTGTTCAGGGCAGTTATGCTTGTTATCCTCTGGTTTATTATTTCAGCTCTCTTCGAGTATTCATAAAGAAGAAAAATATTTGTGAGAAGATATATAATAATAAGCGCCGCTGCAAGGGAGTACTCACCCTGTATAAAAAAATAGAACAATGAAAGAACAGCAGGGGAAACAACGAGAAGGAGAGTAATATTAATCTTTGTAAGAAGCCTCTCCCTGAGAATAAAAAGCAGATATAAAAAAGCGGATATCTGATAAACAAAGAGTATCTCTTTTGTAATTTGAGGGAAGAGGAGCGAAGCCGGAATCCCGGCGGAAACTGCGGCACTCCACATTACAATATGCTTTCTCTTTTCCAGAGGGTAATAGTCGGTTATGAGGTAAATTAAGGTTATGGGGATTATAAAGTACCCCATTGCCGATGCTCCGGTTGTAACAGGAAAACGGATACCTGAGAGCGAGGCCATAAGGGGAAGACCGATAAGCAGGGTGGGGATAGAGTTCAGAAAAAGAAGCCTCCCTTTTCTGTTCCTGAAAAAGATCATGAGCAGTACCGCATTATATACTGATAGAACAAACAGGAGACTAAGTAGAGACTCTTTCAAACAGACCTGCTATTTAACAGGCAAAAGTATTTTTTCATTTATCAAAACAGTTCTTCTGCTGATTGAAAACAGATATAATAATCTGACCTTAAATTTTTCCCGGATGTTATCAATCTTTATTGTACCTGAGGCGAAGTTATCCTGAAGATTAAGATTAATTCCGGTGATGGAACGCTTAAGGTTTTCACCGCCGTGGCTGAATTCTTTTTCGTTGGTAAAACTTTTTTCAGGTTTCTTCCTCTCTATTGTCAGATTATCAAGCTCCTCGCCGTTATTATGAATTAATTCAACAATAAGGAGACTGTTGGGGAATTCCCTGAAAATTGTAGTGCCGGGGGACTCAGCAAGCATAGCTTTGATTTTTCCGATGAGAGGTTCGTATGTATGGATAGCGAAGAGTTGGCCCTCCGGTTTAATCCTTATTGAATTTTCACGGCTGGAGCTGTCGAAGGGGATAAGTAACGAGTTCCCCCCTGCTTTTCTGAAAAGCGGGTTGACCCGTATACCGTCAATTGCAATGGAGTCGCTTTTGTAACTGACAGGGAAGCTGTCTTCAATATCACCATCGCCGTTAAGGTCTATGTTTCTCTCGGAGTAAAGAAAATCCTTTTCATTGATTTTGCGATCCATAATCATCCCTTCGATAATTGAAGCATCATAGGGATAGCTGATCTTCTGATCCATAAAAGCGGAGGCATCTATACCTGAGATATTTACTTTATATTCAATAGAATATGAAGTTTCAGAAAGAGTCTTCAGATCAGCAGATAGTGAGATTACAGGATTGTTTTTATCAGCAGCTTCAGCAATTGACATGAGTGATAAAAACAGGGCCGGTATGAAAAGATTGAATAATAATTTCATGATATACCTCAAATTACTTTAAGTATAAGTTCACTCATTTTTTTTCTTTCGCTTACACCCTCTTCGCCGGGGAAACCGAAAGCAGTAATGGCGACGAATTCATTTGATCCGTCAATTCCGAGCAGGGCATTAATCTTATCCTTATTCTTCAGAATTTCACCGAGCCATACTGAACCTATCCCTGCCTCGTGTGCGTAAAGGAGCATATTCTGAATTGCAGCACCAATGCTCATAAGATCCTTATCCCTGTTGTATCCCGCAGGCTGGTTGTAGAAAACCGCAATAAGAAAAGTTGAACCTGCAACTATACTTGAGTAGTGGGTTAATTCCGATATCTTTTTTTTAAAAGAATCATCTTTTATGATAACAAATCTCCAGGGCTGATTATTCAGACCTGAGGGGGCCCATCTTGCAGCTTCGAGAATCTCATTTATTGTAATATCCTGCACAGGTTCACCGGTGTATTTTCTCACAGACCTGCGCGAACGTATGATATCGAGAATTTTCATAACAGGCTCCTGTTAATGGCTTAGGTTTATTATAAGGATTATTGAGGTGAGGAAGCAAGATATTTTTGCAGTTCCCTCTTTTTCTTTTCAGATGATGTTATATGGTTATTTATAATTTTATTAAAATCCAGTTCCCCTCTGACTATTCTGTAACGCTCAGATTCGATGTTACTCATGCGGGTTGTAATCTTTATTTCACTTGCAGCTTCAGCATGTTTCTTTGCCTCCTCCCAGTAGGGGAGAGCCTGCCTGTAGAGGTTTATCGCAATATCGAGGCTTTCAATTATCTCCTTCGCGAATGGCGCGTCATGAAACCTGACTTTGATTTTGTCATATTTTGAGCCGACTTTCAGGTAATTCCTCATGATCATAATATTTATATGCATGAACATCAGCTTTCTGTATTTCAGGTACTCCTGTTCTGTATCCACTTCTACCAGAGCCTGGGAAGGGTGCCTGAATTTAACATTCAGTGATGTTTTAAGCATTTCTATATTTTTTCTCAGGGAGCTTTCATCATAATACAGCTTCATCCCGAAGAGGAGGTAGTAGTCTTCAAGGTAGTGCGGAACAGTATAGTAATGCAGACGTACCCTGGGTATATAATCCGAAAAAGGGACATACTCATCCTTGTGGCTGAAATACTGGTACTGGTAATCTTCAGCAGACACAGCTGATGACAGGGCAGTAAAAATGATTAATGTAAGAGATATTATCTTTCCGGATTTCATAAATTAAACCGCTATAAAGAATATCGGTTATAAAGAAGTTAATTTTGAGAATTATTTATGAGAGAGCAGACTGTGCGGAGAAGCTCCTCCCTGTTATAAGGCTTTGAAATATATCCGTCAAATCCCAGTTCAAGGTATCTCCTCCTGTCATCCTCAAGGGCATTCGCTGTCTGGGCTATGACAGGGAGAGTGGGGCGTATTTCTTTCAGTTTTTTAACTGCAACAGTACCGTCTATGTCAGGGAGCTGTATATCAAGGAGAACAATGTCAATAGAATCATCTCCGGTTATCCGGGCAATAGCCTCCGCAGCGGTTTCGGAGGAGAGGGGGAGGGCTTCATACTTTCTGAAAATTGCTGCAAGGAGAGTATGTACTGAACGGTTGTCGTCAACAATGAGAATTTTACGGTTCTTCAGAAAATCTCCATACTCCTTCTGCTTTATAACAGTTTCATTATCCAGGAGTTCAACAGACCCGGCTGTTTCATAAGGGATTTTGAAATAGAAGGTGGAGCCTTTATTAACCTCAGACCTGACCCATATCTTCCCCCCCAGGAGCCTGCTGAGTTCCCTGCATATACTTAAGCCAAGTCCTGTGCCGCCGTACTTCTTTGCGATTGATACATCCGCCTGCTTGAACCTCCCGAAGATCATCTTCTGTCTGTTCTTGGGTATACCTATTCCTGAATCTTCCACATGGAACTGGATAAATTTTCTGTCTTCTGTGAGAGTATACCCGAAGGAAACGGTTCCCGATTCTGTAAATTTAAGTGCGTTGTATATAAGGTTATTCAGTATCTGCTGAAGCCTTGTTTCATCAGTGATTATTGCGTCGGAGTTATCATCAAACTCTTTGCTGCAGGATACTTCAACAGGGCGTCCCTTAACTTCATTCCTGAAGACTCCGCATATATGGCTAATTATTCTGTTAAGGCGAACGGGTTTTTTAGTGATTACCATGAGCTTTGCATCTATCTTTGAAATATCTATTATGTCGGAGATGAGGCTGGTGAGCTGTCTTGATGATTCTCTGATTATCCCTGCATAGTTAACTTTATCTTCCTCTGATACTCCTTTTTCGCAGAGAAGTTCGGAAAAACCCATAATGCTGTTCAGAGGGGTGCGCGCTTCATGTGACATGTTTGCAAGGAATGCTGATTTAAGCCTGTCACTCTCCTCTGCCCTGACTTTTGCTTTAACAAGTTCAAGTTCTGTTTTTTTAAGCTCGGTTATGTCAAAGCATATCCCTCTTGTAAATAAAGGTGTGCCTGAGGAATCGTAATCAGTTTTACTTGTCTGTCTGACGAAGATTGTTTCGCCGGACTTTGTAAGATACCTGATTATATCATTGTGTATCTCCCTGTCCCTGATGCAGCGGTAAAAACTCTTTGCTATCCTTTTGCGGTCCTCTTCGTGAATGAAATTGAGCATTTCATTTTCAGGGATCATCATCGGTTTGTCGTCATAGCCGATCATTTTTGAAAGTGTCCCTTCCCATGTGAAAACTGCCTGTTTGTGGTCATATTCCCAGTAGCCGAGACGCGCGATTCTCTGGGCCTCCCTGAGTTTATAGGTGCTTTCGCTTAAGGCCTCCCGTGCTTCTTTGAGAGGAGTGATGTCGATTCCCACAGCCCATGAGTGCCATCCGGGCACAGGGTAGAGGTCGGAGAGGTTCGACCATAGAATTGTTTTTTTTATCCCTGATTTGCTGACCAGGGTGGACTCCATGTTTCTGTAGTTTCCGCCATGCTCAGGGGGCATTTTAAAGAAGAACTTCCGTTCCTTTTCGTCTGTGTAAAGGAGCCGGCGTGCGTCGGGGTTATTTATTATTTCTTCTGCTGAATAACCTGTGACATGTTCACACTCCCTGTTCCAGTGAATGATGATCCCTGATTCATCTATGGCATCAAGCATAACAGGCATATTATCCAGGATCATCTTAAGCCTTGTTTCGCTCTCCTTAAGTTTTTCTTCAATCTTAACAGTGGCAGTGAGGTCAACGTTAGTCCCAATGAGCCTTGTGGGGGACCCCTTTTTATCTGATTCGATTATCATCATGCGTGAGTATATCCATTTATAATCGCCATGTGATGTTACAGCTCTGAACCTGATGGACGTGCGGATAATTTCACCGCTGAAACATTTCTTCGCAATATTTTTAATAAGCGGAACATCCTCAGAGTGCACAAGTTTCAGAAAGTCCCTGAAGAGCGACGGCATCTCTGATGAATCGTAATCCAGCATGCGGTAAAAATTCTGGGAATAGAAAAATTCACCTGTAAGAAGGTTGGCGTCCCAGTATGCGTCGTTTGAAGCAAGAAATGCAAGGTCAAGACGCTTCTTGGTAGTCAGAAGCTCGTTCTGAAGATATTTTTTTTCTGTTATATCCTCTCCGAGAAAATTAAAAAGCAGGATGTTACCCGATTCGCTCAATACCGGATTCACTGAGAGCCGGATGATTCTTTCACTGTTATGATAATCGGTGATTGAGATTTCACTTTCAAACGTTCCGGTTATACCACTGAGGCTTTTCATGAGAGATAAAACAGATCCCTGATCGCGCAATGCGATCTCTTTAATCTGACGCCCGTTAAGCTCTGAAGAGGTGGTGCCGAAGAATTCAGCAAATCTTCTGTTGGCGAATGTTATTGTGCCGTCAGGGAGTGTCTGGAAAAGGAGGTGTGCGGTGTTCTCTATTATAAGCTCATAACGTTCCTTCCTGTCCCTTATTCTGTTTTCATAGGCTATTCTTTTAAGCGAGCCTGTAACAATGCTTGAAACGGTCTGATAAAGCATTATATCAACAGGTGTAATACCTGACTCATTTCCGGATGTATCAATAATTATTATCCCTAATATTTCATTCTGAACTATAACAGGTATAAGTAGAGCGCTTTTAATATCCGGGCTTACCCACCGATTGGTGGAGAAGAACATCTCCCCCGGTTTTCTGTTAAGAGTAAGGTTTCCTATGTCGTAAAGGTCATCCAGCTTTATGTTTAAATCCGACCTTGATGAGGAGAACTCCTGGAAAGAGAAGATATCTTCAGTGTCCGCATTATCTGCGGGAAGAATTGATGATATAATACAGCTCGATTCATCAAGCTGTATATAATAGATATACCGGGCATTGCTCTTTATTAAAAGATCCTGAAGAACTGTTTTTAAAACGCTTTTTTCATCTGCAAGGGAGTTCAGCTTTCTTGAGAGGGCGCTTATATATTTTTCATTGCTGAGCCGTTCCGCTGTCTGAACAGTATCAGCAGGTACACCGGCATTATTCAGAAACTCCCTGTGAAAAGAGGTCTCAATCATTGCTCTGTCAAAAGCTCCGGATATTGCAGAGGAATTATGCACACCTGTATTGTCCTGGTTCAATGACTCTCCCAGAATTTTTTTGAGTAATCTGTTCTCCTCTTCAAGAGATTCAAGTTTCAGTATAAGGTCGCTTTTGTTATCCATAACTTACGAATTTACGGTATAAAATTAACATAACAGTATACATATATTGTCGGTTCCATCTTTGAATATAGTGA
>DINC01000298.1:0-1000 GCA_002425885.1 Spirochaetia bacterium UBA5550
CTGTTTATGATATGTTTTTCATTTTCATCATGCGGAAATCTTCTGAATGAAGAAGCTTTAACCCCTCCCTCTTTTATAAATGAACCAGGATTACAGAATAATATTAATTCTTCTTTTAACAAGACTTTGTCTACCGCCGCAGCAATCAATATTCAAACGAAATATGATGAATATGTAATTTCAGGTTCACCAATTGGTGAAAACAATATAGAGGAAACCTGGATCGCTTCTCTTGATCTATCCGGAAAAGTGATTTTTGAATCAACTATCCGCACAGGAAAGCATATACGAACTACTGCACAAATTACTGATCCTGACAAAAACTATATATTTATCTGTAATGAATTTGATCCTGAAACATACAGAGCTGATATCCTTATTCTGAAGATATCACCCGACAAACAGGTAAAATGGCGTTACAGATTGGAAAGCACCACATCAACTTTTGCCCTTTCAGCAGTCATGCTGTCCGGCGGTACTATTGCAATTACAGCTCAGAGAGAAAATATAATAACCGGACAATATGACCCCCTGCTGATTAAGATTAATCCCAATAATTATACAATAACATCCATAAAACTTGACTACCAGGTTCCAACCTTATTCGGCTACNNTATCTGATGATAATGATTCTTTAACTATAGCAGGGTACTATTTTGACTTAAGCTTCAGAAGCAAAATTGCGGTTTTAAAAATTGATTCAAGTAATAATGTAATTTCTAAGTATATACTTTATGAACCCGCAAAAAATCTTGCTATACTGGATATTTTATATCAGAATCCGACATACGATATTTTATTACTTTGTAAATCAGATACTTTGCATGGAAGAGACGAGGGTTTTACACTGCTGAAAGTTTTTAAGGATAGTTCAATAAAATTCGAAAATGATTATATTATAAACGGTTTCACTGCATCAGATAATATAATTACCGTGAGCGAAGAAACCTTTTCTGTTGGTGGGTATGTCAGGAATGATATAGATAATTATTCCATATTA
>DINC01000298.1:1070-1392 GCA_002425885.1 Spirochaetia bacterium UBA5550
AATGATAATTACATATCATACATTTACAGCTGCGAAAAGATTAATGAGTATACCGATTTTAAACTTGTGTCCAGACGAATATTACCTGCCGGGTTATTAAAAAAATCAGATGCAACAGCAACCGCCTCATACAAAGATAATCCGGGTGAAGAAACTTTATATCCTGTCGGAATAAATGATATTACTGTAACAACAGAAGAGATCAATGATATTATTCTTAAACCTGATACAGATCTGATCATCGAATGGAATTAAACTCAGAAGAGCGCTCGAATCCTCCGCCAAAAGCTGTAAAATCAACATTGCCATCATTTTCAAACAA
>DINC01000298.1:1415-3479 GCA_002425885.1 Spirochaetia bacterium UBA5550
GCCAGATTACTTTTAATGTGATATTTTAATTCAATGAAAAGAAGTCCGCAAGCTTCAAATTCTTTCATCACATCATGCTTGTTTTTAACAGTAACATGGGCAGTGCCGAACCCTGCACCTGCATTAATAAAGTATTTTCTATATGGCTGTAATTCATAAGCTATTGTATATTGAAACGGAGATATAGATATATAATCGATATTTTCTGTTGTATAAAAATGTGCATAACCTAATTGAAATCCCATTCTGATACCGTTCATCAGAACGTTTCTGACGCCTGCATCCAGGGCAATCATGTAACCATTATCAGCANNAGCATATTCGCTAAGTTTTCCAGCGTTTGGAATATATGAAGCACCCATGTTCAGAAAAAAAATCGAAGAAAGATTAAAATCCTCTTTATCTCTATCGAACTCACGGTTAAAAAGAATTTCTTCTGAAATAAGAGAAGCTATTTTATCTGCATCTTCTATCAAAGCTGTTTCGGTCTGATATGTTTTACTGAAGGAGTGTATAATTGTTCCATTAGATGTATCCATCAGAACTATATTAACATGAATTTTTTCCTTAAATGTCATATCGCCGGTTATTACATAATCTGCCGGGAGAAGCTTACCTGCCTGAAATGTATCTTCAATATTTCTAGAATCTCCTTCAGATAATTTTTTCTCTTTGCTGATTATATCTATTCTGTTGCGTTTAAGAAGATTAAATTTTCTTGTCTGAAAAAGATTATATTCTATTCTATTCCTGACAATATTACCCGCGTCAGGACTGATGTTTTTAAGCTTAAAATCAAAAACGGCAATACTCTCTTTCTTGCCTGCTGCATAAATTTTAGCTGGGAATACAGTGACAAAAAGAATTATCAGGGAGATGACTGTACGGATCACAATCTTTACCTGGTACTTCTGCTGATTATTTTTACCAGGCGGTTACACACAGCCGGGAGTTCATCTTCATTGCTTATCTCAGCGGTTTCCATATTTAGAATTACACCGCGAACAGGATCAACAATCTTCATTGTAATGAGGTACCCGCTCTGAAGCTTTTCAACTGAACCGGTTACAAGATACCCCTTATTCGCTGAAAAAGAAGAGAGAAAAACATTATCTTCACCATGTTCCGCAATAAGCCTTTTATAAATAATTCCGGTGGCCCTGTCCGCAATTTTCGATGAACCCGGTGTTCCTGAAAACCTGTAAACTGAAACAGGCTTTACACTTTGCAGTGAAGGTTTCATCTCGGGAATTTCTATTACAGGAGCTGGTATTTCATTCACTGCACGGTTTTTTTCAATGATATAGTTTACACCGCTTACACTTCCGGCAATGATAGCAGCAGTTGTAACTGCTGCTACAGAACCGGTTATGATAGCAGCATTGATAAATGAAATTGTAAGGCCTGCTTTTCTTGCAAGAAAGAAAACAACAACTGCCGCAGCTGTAAAAATACCGTATTTACTTTCATTCTTCAGAATACGTTTAAGATTACGTTCTTTTGATTCAGCTATATAATTTCTTACCGGAGGATTTACAGGCTCTTCGAACCTGAATTTTTCAATCAGCTTTTCAACAATAATCTGCTCATTCATCATATAAGTTCCTCCAGATTGGATACTCCCCTTTTTTTAAGGGTTTGAAGTATCGACCTGTTTATCAATGAATAGCGGTATTTAACCTGATCTCTGCTCATTCCTAATTCCTTTGCAGCTTCCTCAAGTGTATATTTCTGAACTGCAACAAGATCAAAAATAATCCTGTTCTTTTCGTCATTATTAAAGACTTCAGCATCTTCAAAAACTTCATCAAGCAGCATACGGAGATCTCTCATCCCGTTAACAAAACTGAGACTTGCATCATTCATCAGCAAATCAATGTCAGTGGCATCTTCTTTTCTGCTTCTATAGAATTCAAAAAGAACCAGTTTCATTGTACCGAAAAGCCATTTTCTCGGATTCTCAACTTCGTCCATTTTTCTGAAGAACCTGACAAAAATCTCCTGTGTGATATCCTCCGCGTCATCTATACTGTTTATTCTGGTACATACAGATCCGAAAATAAC
>DINC01000111.1 GCA_002425885.1 Spirochaetia bacterium UBA5550
ACTAGACCTTTAATCATAGTATCAGTGGTTCAAATACCAGCTATAATATTTTTTTATACCATCAATAAAAGAATACTTTCTCTTCCATCCCATCCTTTCAATTAACGAAATATCCATCAGTTTTTTAGGAGTTCCGTTAGGTTTACCGGTATCCCATTATATTGTTCCAGTAAATCCTGTGATCTCTTTTATTAAATCCGACAACTCCTTAATTGATATATCAGTCCCGGAACCTATATTAATAAATCCTTCAGCAAGTGATGAGTGGCCGGTGTTCTCCATAAGATAGATAGCCGCTTCAGCAAGGTCCTCAGAATACAAAAACTCCCTCATGGGTGTACCATCCCCCCATAGAGTGACAACTACACCGCTGCTTTCTGCGGAAACACCATACTTTCTTAATACTCTGACTTTATCATTTTCAAATGACGACCCGGTAATTCCCTCAACAGGGTTTTTATCAAGATCGGAATTTATGGCGCCCCAGTCATTGTTATCGAGACATTTGCCTAAATGCATCTTTCTGAGTATGGCAGGGAGCACATGAGATGTTTCAAGGTTAAAGTTATCGAATGGCCCGTACAGGTTAGTGGGCATTGCTGAAATAAAATTGGTGCCGTACTGTTCATTATACGAATTACACATCTTTATGGCAGCTATTTTAGCTACAGCATAAGCATCGTTGGTAGGCTCAAGATAACCGGAGAGAAGATACTCCTCTTTTAATGGTTGAGGTGCAAGTTTAGGGTAAATGCAGGATGAACCGAGATTCAGCAGTTTCTTTACTCCATACTTCCATGAAGCATGAATTACATTTGATGCAATCATAATGTTATCATAAATAAACTCTGCCTTGTATGTGGAGTTTGCAATAATCCCCCCCACCTTAGCAGCAGCAAGAAATACATATTCCGGTTTTTCAGTTTTAAAAAAATCTTCAGTTTCTGACTGGTTTCTCAGATCAAGTTCGGTAAATCTTCTGGTTATTATATCAGAATAACCATGGCTTATAAGCCCTCTATGAATTGCTGAACCCACAAGGCCGTCATGACCTGCCAGGTAGACTTTTGAATCTTTATTCATGGCAGTTATTAACCTCAAATCCCCCGTTTTTAAGATGCATATCTCTTTGAGCGATCTTGTAATCAGCCTCAACCATCATCTTTACAAGCTCAGGGAACCTGACACGTGGCTCCCACCCCAGCTCAGCTTTTGCCTTTGACGGATCGCCAATCAGTATGTCAACCTCAGCGGGCCTGAAGTAACGGGGGTCAACCTCAACCAGAACCTTTCCGGTGTTTTTATCAATCCCCTTCTCTTTTTCGTTTTCACCTTCCCATTTCAGTTCAATACCGAGCTCTCTGAATGACATTGAAACAAAATCACGAACAGTGACTGTTTCACCTGTGGCAAGTACATAGTCCTCTGCCTTATCCTGCTGAAGCATGAGCCACATCCCTTCAACATAATCACCTGCAAATCCCCAGTCCCTTTTTGCACTGAGATTACCAAGATAAAGCTTATCCTGCAATCCAAGTTTAATCCTCGCGGCGGCCCTTGTTATCTTTCGTGTTACAAAGGTCTCACCACGCCTCGGGCTTTCATGGTTAAAAAGAATTCCATTACATGCATACATGCCATAAGATTCACGGTAGTTTTTTACAATCCAGAAACCGTAAAGTTTGGCAACACCATACGGGCTGCGGGGATAAAAAGGTGTTGTCTCTTTTTGCGGTATCTCCTGCACCTTGCCATACAACTCTGATGTTGATGCCTGGTAAAAGCGTGTTTTATCTTCAAGGCCCAGGAGCCTTATTGCTTCAAGGAGACGAAGAGTACCAATTGCATCTGAATTCGCAGTATATTCAGGAACTTCAAATGATACCTGCACATGGGACTGTGCGCCAAGATTATATATTTCGTCAGGCTGGATCTGCTGAATAAGCCTTATCAGGTTACTTGAATCAGTGAGGTCTCCGTAATGGAGAATAAAATGCCTGTTCTCCATATGTGGACTTTCATATATATGATCAATTCTCTCTGTATTAAAAGAAGAAGCGCGTCTCTTTATTCCATGAACTTCATAACCCTTCTTTAAAAGAAACTCGGCAAGATATGATCCATCCTGACCTGTTATACCTGTAATTAATGCTTTTTTCATTCTGTTATTCCTTTTATGATGAAAGTTGAAAGTGAAAAGATGAAAATTTTAAACAGCTTATACAATACTCTTAATTTTACCCTGGAAATTTATATTTTCTCATCCCAATAACTTATAATATCCTCAAGACTTTTTTTCAATTCTATTTTCTGCANNTTCTGCATCCAGTCTGTTGTATTTTTTAACTTATCATTTGATCCTATTATAATCATGTTATCATTGGGTCGTAACAGGTTTGGATCGGTTTCGAGTTCGACATCAATACCAAGAATGCCGCACATTATCATAATAACTTCTTTAAGTGAGGCCCCGATTCCGCTGCATATATTGTAAACCTCTCCCTTTTTGCCATTCTGAAATAATTGATAATAGGCGTTAACAACATCCCGTACATCGAGGAAATCCCTTATTACACTTATATCACCTGTTATCAGCCTGGATTCTTTTAGCCCTTTTTTAATTTCAACAAGCTGCTTGGCAAAGGATGAAATTACAAATATATCCTTCTGACCGGGGCCTATATGGTTAAATGAACGGGTCATGACAATGTCAAGCCCGTAACCGGCACAATAAACTTTTGAAAGCTGCTCCTGTGATACCCTGGCCACGGCATAAGGGCTTACAGGAGAGAGCGGGTAGTCTTCGCGAAGCGGGAGCATATCACCTGCAACATTTCCATATTCTTCAGAGGAACCCACAGAAAGTATCCGGCATGATGAATTCACCTCCCTTACAACCTCCATAAGGTTCAGGAAGATATTCATGTTATTTCTGAAACTTAATGATGGATTCTTCCAGCTGAATCCCACACTGCTGTATGACGCAAGATGTAAAATATAATCCGGCTGAAAGCTGTATATCAGGTTTTCAAGCCTGTCACGCTCGAGGAGATCAAGCTGAGCAAAGTTGATGATTACATTCTCCAGGGATGAATAGTCTATATCTGAACGGTTGATATCGATCCCAAGTATTTCTGACCTGATATTATTGGTTTCCAGGTAATTTATAAAATGACGACTTACGAAGCCGTTAAAGCCTGTTATAAGGTATTTTTTCATAGGTAAATAATCTTATTAAA
>DINC01000146.1 GCA_002425885.1 Spirochaetia bacterium UBA5550
CTATACAGAATACATTCTTTTTAGACAACCCCCTTTATGACCGGTTTTGCATTCTGATGAGGTTTAACTGATGAAAATAAAACATATAAAATTGCTGATACTGAAGCCGCTGTTTTTCTGTTTTGTCCTGCTCCAGGCGGTTTCATGCTGGGACGGTCTCAATGATATGCTTGAGGAAGGAGGGAGCCCGTCAGCTATTACGTTCATACAATCTTCACTTACGAGCGGAGGCATGACTATAAACTGGACAGACCCAGCATCTGTTACAGGGTATGACCATATTCTTGTTACATACACTTCGGGGAGTTCGGTCACTTTAAGTAAAGGTGTCACAAGCTTTAGCGTTTCAGGCCTTGTGAGTTCTACGGAATATACAGTGACAGTGCAGGCAATAGGGAAGGAGGATATAATAAAAGCTCAGTCCTCATTCAAGGTTACACCTTCAGGGACTTTTACTTTACGTTTTATTTATACTGCTGCTGACCTTGATTCTGTGAGAAGCAATTTGGGTGTTGATGATTATTATGTAGTTATGAATGATATTGATCTGAGCGGTTATGCAAACTGGGATCCAATAGGAACATTTTCAGGTATTCTGGATTGTCAGAATTATAGATTAAGCAATATGACTATAAATCGAAATGAAGGATTGCTGGGGTTGTTTGAAAGGGTCGATGGTATAGTGAAAAATTGTATTGCCAGCGGATCTATTACCGGAGCAACTCCGTCTTCATATATGGGGGGAATTGCCGGAGAGATTTTAACTGCCGGTAAAATAATAAATTGCTGCAGTACGGTTTCTATTACTGCAGCTGGGACAGGTTCACGCCTGGGTGGTATTGCTGGCAATATTCTTGGTACCGGTGAAATAAGGAACTGCAGTGCTAAAGGAGATATTACCTCGACCGGTGGTACCAGCTTTCCTGGCGGATTAGTCGGTTTTTGTTCGGCTTCAACAAATGTTGTCATCAATTGTTATGCAACTGGTAAAGTTGTTGCTATTGGTGACCAATCTTCTGTGGGTGGTCTTACAGGGAGGAATCTGGGTACTATTAAAAATAGTTATTCAACAGGTTCAGTTTCGGGTACAAATCAAGTTGGTGTTGAAACTGGTGGATTAGTAGGATTAAATGATAGCACAGCTGAGATTGATAATTGCTATGCTGTCGGTTATGTTACTGGAGGGGTAGAAGTCGGGGGGCTTGTCGGTTCCAACGCGGGTGTTACTCCTACGGCCTGCTACTACGATTCACAAACAACCGGCCAATCCGATACAGGCAAAGGTGATCCCCGAACAACAAACCAGATGAAGCTTATTGATACATCCGTTACAACTTATAGCGGCTGGGACTTCACCACTGTGTGGGGGATCTCCTCAGGGATAAACGGAGGTTACCCCTATCTCCGTTCTGTTGCACCATAAGCATGAAATTATACCAACAGGTGAACCTGATGAAATCAATGACTAAATATATAATTGTATCATCAATAATATTATCATTCTATCTCCCTCTTTCAGCGGAATATATTTTCCTGAAAGACGGCAGTATACATAAGGGGAACATCGTCAGCGACAGTGCGGGTTCTGTTGCAATTATTGATGCAGCAAAAAAAAGGCGTGCATTTAAACGCAGTGACGTAATCCGCATACTCTACACTGAACTCACTATGGGTAAGATGCTGGTGCAGAAGAAAAGCGGCGAGAGCTTCACTGCATACATGGTGGATGAGGATCGCGATTCATACACCTTCCGTAACGAGCTGTATAAGAATGTTGAATTTAAAATCCCAAGGCTTGATGTGCTTTTTCTCGCAGAGAGGAATCCCTCAGGCCTGAAAGGTGAAGCAGATACTGAGAGCATTGAACTCTCGTGGTATCACCCTTATGATAAAATGGAAAAGTACAATATATACACAAAGAGCAGTAAAAAGGATAAGTACGTGCTGAAAGAGACCAGCCGCAAAAACAGTTATACACTTGAAGATCTCCCCAGCAATACACGCTTTTTTATTGTTGTAACAGGTATAGATTCAAAGGGTGATGAGACACCTTACAGTAATGAAATCGAAATTATAACAAAAAACATTAAACCGGATGAACCTTCCGAAACAGAATATACAATTTCACAGGCCGGTGTTAGATCATTATCATGGAAGTCTTCTGCTGACCCTGACGGGAAAGTGGTTAACTACAGGATCTACGGCATTGACGGTGACGAGAAAAAGCTCCTGGGTGAGACAAGGAGTGATAGATTTGATGTAAGGGGTGATCCCCGTTTCGAAAAGCTTTATGTTGCAGCAGTGGATGATAAAGGTGATGAATCGGATCTTTCACGTGCACAGATGGCTGGAAGGTATAAGCTCGTATCTTTTTATCCCGGAGTAATTTTCCCTATGGGGAAGCTGGCTGATATTGCAGGGGTAGGGTTCGGAGGTGTATTCTCATATTCACTGAGTAATTATTATGTGAACGGTTCAGCTTTAGGTGTTGACCTGGGGTTGTATTACCTCACAGGAAAAGATGCCTACGGCGAACTCCGGAAGGAGACTGATTACTCGCTGTTTGTCCCTTTGATGTTTTCAGCCGGGTACAGGTTTGATCTTACGGAGAGACTTTCAGTTAAACCGTATCTTGCTGCCGGTGTTGGATTCATCTATTCTGATTATACTTCAATTGACCGGATAAGTGATGAGTATAAGGATGAGACTCTTTTTGATGCCGGTCCTGCAGCGGGTGCCGGAATTGAAGTTATATGGCGTTTTGGTTATTCATTCTATATTTCATTCAGGGGAGCGGGGATATACCTGGCCGGATCAGATGAAGGGATATATGCCGAGGCTGGAATCGGATTCTTATACAGGCTTTAGGCCTGTTCTTAAGCAAAAAGAGTGAACGGTCGTACAGTATTTGCCCATATCTTGTTTTATAATTAAAAAATTTGTANNTCATTAAAAGCAATGCCATGATGTTAAATTATCTCTTTAATCGTATGATTTAAGATGCTTAATTAAGTGCATTCTGCTTACAGCAGGAGGCTTTTATAAAAAACCATTGCCGGTTTTCTGCAGTACCCGAAAAAAATATAAAAGGGTGTCCGGGGATTCTGATAAGAT
>DINC01000149.1 GCA_002425885.1 Spirochaetia bacterium UBA5550
TATTTCAGCTTCAGGATCGATAATATATATAAGGCTATAAATATCAATGAGAAGATTAACAGGTATATTATTAACGCTATATTTCAGGTTTCCGGGAGTGAGGCTTTTTCTCCTGATGATACTGATTTTTATAGTTTTCAGTATAACAACAGTGATCCTTTTTCAGTCGGAGGATGTGAGAACAGATCCCCAGGGGTGGGAGAGGGCAAAGCTGATATCTGACAGGGGAATTGAGTCAGGAAATCCTGCAGCAGAGAGCAGGGGTAACCTGATAGCTGTAGTTTATGAGGGCGCGTTTAAAGGGATGTCCGGGATATATGCTTCAGTATCGGTTAACGGCGGGGCGGATTTTATCCAGCCTGTTAAAATAGCGGAGTATTCAACATCAATTAATAAAAATCCCGGTGTCACAATTTCACGGGGAGGGGAGATTTATGTTGTGTGGAATATCCTCTCTGAAGATGAGGCTAACGGCGCTATATTTTTTTCCAAATCTGCAGATCTGGGTGCAACATGGTCCGCTCCTGAACAGATATCCTTTGGTATGCAGATGGAGATACTTCCGGTGTTTGCGTTTGACGAGCAGGATAAACTTCATCTTTTTTATACTGCGTACAGGGACAGGATTTTTAATCTTTTTCATTCTGTGCGGGATGAAGGGATGTTCAGCAAGCCTGAAGCCGTGGCCAGGTTTAAAGGTAATATAAAAGGGGCGTTTTTTCCTGCTGTAAAGTTTCATAAAAATAATGCCGTTGTACTGTGGCAGACCAAAGAGGAGAGTTATATAGATCACCTCTATTTTGTGAAGTCCGAGGACTATGGTGAGAGCTGGAGTGATGTTGAAAAGATAACAACTGGCAAAAGCAACAACCAGGCTCCTGCAATTGAGATCCATGATGATATAATATACCTTGTATTTATGAATAACAGTGAAAAGAACTGGGCAATTAATATGCTCAGGGGCTACAGGCTTGGAGACAGATGGGATGAAGTCCCATTGAAAGTATCAGCTACTAACGCGAACTGTTTTTCTCCTGATGTTACAATGGGCCCGGATAATGAGCTTTTTGTCACATGGTATGATTTGCGTGAAAAAGGGAGCAGAATTTTCTACAGGAAATATTCCCCAAGAAGCAGGGAGATGCTGGAGGAGAACAAGCTTTCGGCAAAACAGACTCCCGGACGTAATCCCGTGGCTTTAGGTTCAGGGAAAAAGCTCCTTGTTTTCTGGGAGGAGAGCGGGAATATAACCATGAATCACTCTGATATATTTGTCAGCTCACCGTCTGTTGTTTCGCGGACACATTCGGAGGATTCATGGAGCAGAGAGACTGCGGCGGAAATTACATGGAAGAAACCATTTGATGAATCGGGTATAGCCGGGTATGCTACTCTCATAGATAAAAATCCCGATACAAACCCCACAATTCAGAACCAGCGGTATGATGCATCAAGCACTCTTATTACCGGACTTGATGACGGGATAACTTATTTTCACATACGGACAATAGACGGCGCGGGTAATATGAGCCGTACTGTACACTACAGACTGCAGGTGAGTTCCAATCCGCTTGCAATGCCTGTAATTGTCTCCTCCACCCATCCTGAAAACGGCAATGCAACTGCAACTGACGCTATATTGAGATGGGCTGTGAATGACACCAGGAGGCTTAAAGGATTTGTTTACAGCTTTACAAAAGATACACCGGTTAAACCGGGGAAGTTTCTTGATGAGTTTGAGGTAAAGTTCAGCAATCTGGAGGAGGGTATTTACTTTTTCAATCTCGCATCAGTAAGCAAAACTAACCAGGTCAGCCGTATCTCCACATACACTTTTATTGTGGGGAGGGAGGGGAAAGTTGATCCGGAATATCTTAAAAATATTGCAAAACTTGACCTCGAAGATAAAAAGGAACATGCGGCAGTTGTTAAAGTTTCAGGCATTGAGCTGGTGTTCCCCTTCGGTACTCTTAATACTTTTAATAAGAGCAGTTTTGAAGGTATTATAAAACCTGTAAATATAACGCCTGAGAATATTGAAGGTTATTCAGTAATTATTTCAAAAGATGCTAAAATCCCACCTGAGAGGATAAACCTGAAGTCAGGTATTATCAATATTACGGGTCTTGCTGACGGCAATTATACAATTGCTGCAAGATGCAGATACTTTAAAACTATTAACGGGAGAAGAACTTTTTACTGGACAGAGCCTGTTTACCGTTCGTTCTCCATAGTTTTACCGCCTCAATATTCACCTTTCGACTACCTCTATGCTTCAATGAAAAAAAGAATAGGGAGTTACCCTGTGACCATTGCCTTTGTGCTGCTTACAGTATTTGCATCCGCAGCATATCGGGGGTACTGGCGGAGGATACAGTTCTTTTTAAAATCGGTGAACTACAGGCTTAAGTACTATTTCTGAAACTTAAATTATTTTAAAACATACCGGCGTCAGTATATAATTTATAAAAATGATTCGTCGGCCCGTGCCCTTTCCCTATAGGGAGAGCGTGTTCAATTGCAATTGTAACATAATCTTTAGCGCTTTTAACTGCATTGTACAAATCCATTCCATTGGCAAGATTGGCTGCAATTGCTGAAGAAAAAGTACACCCTGTTCCGTGTGTGTTCTTTGTATCAATACGTTTTGTTATATAAGACTGGTAATTATCCCCGTCAAAAAGTATATCCTCCGCGTCACCATGCAGGTGCCCGCCCTTTATCAGTACATTTTTTGCACCCATCTCATGAATCATAACTGCGGCTTTTTTCATGTCATCAATTCCGGTAATCTTTATTCCGGTAATTGTTACGGCTTCCGGTATATTCGGAGTCAGCAGATAAGATAAAGGAATTATCTCGCTGATTAGTGTTTCTAATGCATCAGGATGCATTAAGGAACATCCCCCCTTCGCTATCATGACAGGATCAATGACTGTTATTTCAGGTTTGTGTTGGCGCAGTTTTTCGGCAACTGCTTTCATTGAGTCGGAGCCGGACAGCATACCGATCTTTACACCGTCAACAGTTATATCCTCAAAAACGGCATCAATTTGATCTTTAATTATTTGAGGAGAGATGTCCTGAATAGATATAACACGGCTTGTATTTTCTGCAACTACGGAAACAACAACACTCATTCCGAATGTCCCATGCGCGGCGAAAGTTTTTAAATCAGCCTGAATACCTGCGCCGCCGCTGCAGTCAGATCCGGCAATTGTAAGTAAATTTTTGATAAAAGACCTCCGTAAAAACAGAAATGCCTGGTGTAAGAACCAGGCATTTTAATGTTGAATTAAAATGGATGCTCCCTACTGCAGTATTAACTGCCAGGTTCAAAGGGTCAGGTTTTAACCTTCTCAACTAAAATCAGTTCCCCTGCTTATTTAGATTATGGTATTAACAGATAGGTGNNTTTTATATTTTGGATTGACTTTAAGACTGTCCGGATGTAATTACTACTAAAACGATAGAAATAATAGTATTTAATGTCAAGGGGTAACGTAATGAGTAAAATTGACGCGAAATTAAGAAGAGAATCCCTGGCTCTCCATGGTGGGCAGGAACCTGACCCGTCTACAGGTTCAAGAGCAGTTCCCATCTATCAGACAACATCATATCAGTTCAACAATACTGAGCATGCAGCGGCACTTTTCGGACTGACTGAACCTGGAAATATTTATACAAGACTGATGAATCCCACGACTGATGTTTTTGAGAAAAGAATGGCAGCTCTTGATGGCGGGGTGGGAGCACTTGCCGTGGCAAGCGGACAGTCAGCCATTGCGCTTTCTCTTCTGAATATTGCTCAGGCCGGGGATGAAATTGTTTCGGCAGATAACCTTTATGGAGGGACTTATAACCTGCTGCACAATACATTTAGAAAATTCGGCATTAAAGTTAATTTCGTTAAGTCCAACGACCTTGGTGCAATTGATAAAGCAATAACTTCGAAGACAAAGGCTTTATATGCTGAATCAATCGGAAATCCGAAGCTTGATGTGGCCGACCTTGAGGGTATCTCTGAAGTTGCCCATAAGCACGGCATACCCTTTATCCTTGATAATACTGTATCACCATATATACTCCGTCCGTTCGATTATGGTGTAGATATTATTGTCTATTCTGCAACAAAGTTTATAGGGGGACATGGAACATCAATCGGAGGAGTTATTGTTGATTCAGGTAAATTTGACTGGAGCAGCGGAAGATTCCCGCTAATTTCTGATCCTGAACCGAGTTACCACGGATTAAAATTTATTGAAGCACTGGCTCCTTCCGGGAATACTGCGTATATAATGAAAGCAAGAGTTGTACTGCTGCGGGATCTCGGCCCTGCGATTTCCCCTTTCAATTCATTTCTGCTGCTGCAGGGCCTTGAAACGCTGCATTTAAGAATGCCCCGTCATTCAGAAAATGCCCTTGCCGTAGCAAAGCATCTTGAAAAGCATAATTCTGTATCATGGGTAATTTATCCCGGACTTGACAGCAGTCCGGATAAAAGGTGTGCTGATAAATACCTTCAAGGCGGCGCCGGGGCAATTATTGGTTTCGGAATCAAAGGGGGCGCTGAGTCCGGGAAGAGGTTCATCAATTCACTTCAGCTTATATCTCATCTGGCGAATGTAGGTGATGCAAAAACTCTTGCTATTCATCCCGCGAGTACAACTCACCAGCAGCTTTCACCGGATGAGCAGCTTGCAACAGGAGTTACTCCTGACTTTATAAGGCTATCAATCGGCATTGAACATATTGATGATATAATAGAAGATCTGAATCAGGCTCTGGAAAAAGCTGTGAGATAATGTTTGCGTCATTATCATTCCCTCGAAGAGGGGATGATAATAATTATCATGAATTCCCGTTTTGTTAAAAAGTCAGACGCAAAACCGGGGCGACAAATACTTGAAAAATTAGTAAAACACAGGAGCAAACTCTATGACAAGGATATTTAATGACATAACAGAAACTATAGGGAACACACCGCTTGTGAAGATCAATAAGCTCAATACATCAAAAGGGGTAACTCTTCTTGCCAAAATTGAATCATTTAATCCTCTGTCAAGCGTGAAAGACAGACTCGGCGCAGCATTGATTGAAGCAGCTGAGCGAAAGGGGCTTATCAGGGAGGGGACTACTATTATTGAGCCCACCAGCGGGAATACGGGAGTTGCTCTTGCTTTCATAAGTGCGGCAAAGGGGTACAGGCTTATTCTCACAATGCCCGATACAATGAGTATTGAAAGGCGTCTGCTCCTTAAAATATTCGGCGCTGAGCTTGTACTTACAGAGGGTAAACTGGGCATGCAGGGGGCCATTGCAAAAGCAGAGGCGCTGCATAAGGAGATCCCGGACTCATTTATACCGCAGCAGTTTAATAACCCTGCCAATCCTGAAATACACAGGAGGACAACGGCTGAAGAGATATGGAATGATACAGAGGGTAAAGTTGATATAGTAATAGGAGGAGTGGGCACAGGCGGCACTATTACAGGAGTTGGCGAAGCGCTTAAAAAAAGAAAACCTTCAATTAAAATAATTGCAGTGGAGCCTGTTGATTCACCTGTACTTTCCGGCGGAACTCCCGGCCCGCATAAAATTCAGGGTATTGGTGCAGGTTTTGTACCGCAGGTTTTCAACAGAGAGATCGTGGATGAAATAATTCAGGTGGCTCATACTGACGCGGGAGATGCCTCGAGAAAACTGGCAAAGCAGGAGGGTATTCTTGCCGGTATTTCCAGTGGTGCTGCTTTGTCAGCAGCATTAACTGTGGCAAAAAGGGAGGAGTCCAATGGCAGGACAATCGTTGTTATACTCCCTGATTCAGGGGAGAGATATCTCTCAACATGGCTGTTTGAAGAATAGTTAACAGTTCATGATATTATTTTATTTAAGGAGAAGTTTATGCGTCTTTCAACCCGATCAAGATATGGAGTGAGACTGATGCTTGCTCTTGCCATGAATAAAAGTAAAGAACCGGTTTTTCTTAAAGATATAGCAAACTCTGAAGAAATTTCTGAAAAATATTTAAGTCAGATAATTATGCCTTTGAAGGCAAAAGGACTTGTTGCAACATTCAGAGGGGCACACGGCGGATATTTACTCGGTAAACCGGCATCAGAAATTACTCTTAGAAATATTGTTGAACCGCTTGAGGGCGATCTCTCCCTTGTTGACTGTGTAGGAAATCCGGGTATTTGTGACAAATCAACAGCATGCGCTGCAAAGCAGGTGTGGGATGAGATGAGTTCTATTCTTCTCGGTTTTCTTGATACATTTACGCTTGATGATCTTATTAANNAAAAAAGCAGGAAAATAAAAAATGCAGAAAAAGCAATATCTGATTTTTCGATTTGAGAGTTATGTTAAGACGTGCTAAAGAATAATTGTCTGTTTGAAAACAGGCCCCTTTTTTCTCAGTATTTTTGTCTGCGGGGTCGATTTTAACTATATATTTATTGTTTTAAGGAATTTAAGATTCTTCTAACTTTTTAAAAAGCAGGTTTCAGGTAATATAAAGCGGAGATGAATAATTTGAAGAAATGTCAGTAAAAATTGACTGGTTTTCCGGCAATTGTTCTACTAAAAGCTTTATGAGCGGGCGACGAGGATCGAACTCGCGACGTTCAGCTTGGGAAGCTGACATTCTACCACTGAATTACACCCGCATTTAATCAAATTATAAAAATATGCCAAATAAGATCAATTTATTTTTTTAAGTAAACCGGAATTTTAAAAAATAATAAGTGCATCGATTCACTTTGTATGCTAAGATGCAGAATAATGATTGAAAAACATCAATAGTCATATGCTATAATATTTTAACTTTTATCGTGCAGTTTTTCTTAAATGTAAGAGGATTCGGGAGTTGTTAAGCTCAGTTTATGAATAATTATTTTAAAAACATGAAGATTCATTTACTCCTTGCGGGTATAATACTGTTTTCATCAGTGGCTCCTGTGTTAACACAGTCAACTGCAGAGATGGACAGACAGGCACAGGAGTATTTTGACAATAAGGATTTCTCCAAAGCAGTTGCTCTGTGGCTGAATATTCTTGATATTGAACCGGAAAACCAGGAAATACAGAAGAAGGTTGAATTCCTGTATGAGATGAAACAGAAAAAAGACCTGGAGCTTGAAAAAGCCAAACTGAACTATAAACTTGCGAAAAAAGATCTGGCCCCGAATTTTGACGATAAAACCACATTTGAAGATGCTGAAAAAAATCTCGATAAGACAAAGGATAAATCAAAAATTGCCTTCGCAAGTTTTATCACTGCATACCGGATTGATCCTAAAGATCCAGAGATGCAGCTTATAAGAGAGGATATGCAGAAACTTGAAAAGATTATTGCTTCTGAAGATAAAAGGCTTAAAACAAGCAGGGAGATACGTGAAAAGGTAGGTATACTACTCTTAATTGCAAGGGCGGCCATGGACGAAAGCCGTTTCACCGACGCACTGAAAAGCTGGACAGATATACTTACGCTGATGCCCGAGCATCTTGAAGCCGCTGAAGGGAAGAGGCAGGCAGGTATTGCTATTGACAACATTATCAGATATGAAAACATAAAAAGATATATGGCATCGGGGATTCTTTTTTTCGGCCAGGAGGAATATAAACCTGCACGTCAGGATTTTATGAGCGTGCTGCAGCTTGATCCGGAAAACAGCTCAGCAAGGGATTATATAGAAAAAATTGATGATAAACTGAACGAGAAGAAGAGATATGAACAGCGCCTTCGTGAGGCTGAGAATTTTTATGCATCCGGTAAAAAGAATATCAGGGATAATAAATACGATGATGCGAGAGATGATCTTGAAAACGCCCTGGCTCTTATTGAAAACTTCAGAGATGCAAGGCAGCTTCTCCTGGGGCTCCCCGGGCTTAAGGCGGAATACGACAGACGGGAGCGTGACAAGAGGCTCCGCATGATCGATGAACAGTTCCAGAACGGGCTTATCGCGCTTGCAGACTCCAGGTATCAGGACGCTATTGCGGCTTTTGAAAATACGCTTAAACTTGACCCCGGGAATAAACTTGCCCCCCCTTATATACAGCGGGCAAAAGACGCGCAGAAGCTTGTTGAGGAGGAGGTTGTTGATGATAACTCTCCATATTTCAATGTTGTTAATTCACTTATAGTTTCAGGTAAAACCCTTTATGATTCCGGAAAGTATAACGAATCAAAGAACCGCTGGGAACAGATACTTCAGCTTTTCCCCTCAAACAGAATAGCCAATGAATATATGTTCAAGTGCGAGCTTAAGCTTAAGCCTGAACAGCGTGAAATAATGGTTAAAAAATTTATTGAAGAAGGTGAAGCTTTCCTTAAAAAAAGAGAATACAGAAATGCCTACAGGAGATTTGAGCTTGTCAGGTCCATAGATCCGGATTACCCTGACATTAAAAACTTCCTTGCCAGGGCTGAACGCGGGCAATCCTACAGCGGTTCAACAGCAGTGGCGCAGGAGGATGTACTGGAGATAGAGAGAAGGTATAATCTCGGAATGGCATATTATCAGAGAGGCGGAGAGGATAATATTAAGAGAGCGCTTGTGGAGCTGAGATGGGTCGCATCAAAGGATCCTAATAATATAAAAGCGGTAGTCAGTGTTAATAAAATAGAGGCACAGCTCAGGGTCGGGTCGTCATCGGCAAAAGCCGGAGGATCAAAGCTCACTCCCGAACAGGAGAGCCTTGTGAGGAAATACTACTACAGCGGAATTAATTACTACTCAAATAATGATTTTAAAAGAGCTATAGGCGAGTGGAGAAAGGTGCTTGCCATTGATCCTGAACATACCAGGGCAAAGAATAATATCAGAAAGACTCTGGTTCTTCTCGGAAGGTGATAAATAATGAATGATAAAAACAGAGCGGCAGCCGGAGCAGAAGAGTTGAGCTCTCCCCCTAAAAAAAAGATCAGATTCGGTATAACTCTTAAACTCTCGCTTGCTATCATAAGTTTAGTTTCTGTGATAATACTCACCATCGCAGTTTTTATTGTATACAGGGAGAGTAAAATTCTGCAGGAGCAGGTTTTCAATTTTGTTCAGAGGGAGGTTGTCCACCTTTCGAATACCGCACAACAGACAATAGGTTTTGACGAATTGACTTTGTCCGATACGGTCAATGAATTGAAAAAACTCGATTTTCTCAAGTATGTCTTTGTGCTCAATACTAACAATGAGATCATTTATTATTTTGACAGGCGCGGCCCGGATGGCGAAATAAAACATGAAGAGAGAAAAGTTCTCAATGATAATGTTGCGCGTGTCATTGATGAGAGAAAAGACATGACTGCAACTGAAATTAGGGATTATCCTGATGAGGCAGATGACGGGAAGATATACGATTTTTCAAAGATCGTACTCAGCAGAATTGACAACAAAACCAAGGCCGGCGTCGTAATAATAGGGATGTCGGATTTTATTATCAGAAAAGAGATTGAGAATATTAAAAGGCTGATTATGCTTATATTTCTCGGTTTCCTTGTTATATCAATAGCGGGTACAATAACACTTGCAACTATAATCATTCGTCCGGTAAAAAAACTTACTCATGGAGCCAATGTGATTGGTAAAGGGGATTTTGATTACAGGATAGAGGTTAATACTTCGGATGAATTGGGAAGACTGGCCGAAGAGTTTAATACAATGACAGCCATGATCCGTGATGCCAGGGAGAAGGAGATTGAAACACGGATCATGAATGAGCAGCTTGAGATCGCCAGGGATATTCAGGAAGGCCTCAACCCTATGGGGTATTACAATAAAAAGGGGATACAGATTAAGGGGTATACCAGGGCTGCGAAGGGTGTCGGCGGTGATTATTTTGACTACAAGGATATAGATGAAGACAGGGTGTGCGCACTTATAAGCGACGTGTCAGGTAAGGGCGTTCCGGCTTCTCTTGTTATGGTAATGATACGTACTGTTTTTGCTACTTATACAAAAAGAAAAGATATAGATTGTGCAAGTGTTGTGAGAGCTATTAACGACTCACTCAGCGCGGATTTTGCCATAGATAAGTTCGCAACAATGTTCTTCATGATTTTCGATAGGAAAACTGAAGAACTCTCTTTTTCAAATGCCGGTCAGGGGCCGCTTTTCTGTTACAGGGCGAGCCAGGGGGAGTGCACAAGAACTTCGGTTGACGGAGTCCCCATCGGCATCATGGAGGATGTGGAATACAAACAGGCAAAAGTGAAGCTTTATCCCGGAGATATTGTGATGCTTTATACTGACGGAATAACCGAGATGAGGAACCCGGAAAAGGAAGAGTACGGGCTTAAAAGAGTCCGGCAGATGTTAATTAAACATCATGATATGTCGGCAGAGGAGTTTACAGATTTTCTTGTTGAAGACGTTGACAAATTCAGAAACGGCGCGTCGCAGCACGATGATATGACAATGCTTGTTCTTAAAAGGGAATCGTAAAGTTGTACTGCGGATAATAAAAAAGCCGGAATAAATTCCGGCTTTTTTATTAGTATGAATTACTTCTATAAAAGTTCATCTTCAGATTCATAGATTGTAAAAAACTTATCGAGAGTAGCAAGCTTGAGGATATTCAGAACATCATCATGAATGTTCATAAGGGCGAATTTGCCATTATGTGCTTTCATTTTCTTCATCCCTGCAACAAGTGCCCCGATTCCTGAACTGTCCATATAATTCACTTTTTTCATGTCCACAACTACACTATTGTGCTGCCCGTCTGTTATACTGAAAAGGGCCTTTTTCAGTTCACTTACATTATAAAGGTCTACTTCACCGCTGACATCTATAACTTTGTGTTCACCAATTTCTCTGAATTCGATGTTCACAGAATCCTCCACGTTTACTTCCGGGTATTTTTTTTGATTATATATATTTTGTAAAGTAATTATTTAAATAACTTTTTCAAGCATTTCTTATCGGGTTGGTTCTAAAAACTCCTTTTTAAAAACGCATGGAACCCTATGGGGCTTTTTAAGGGCTAACGTTCCTTATACCCCGTAAAGTCATGGTTACTGGAACTCCCCATTCAATAGATACAAAATCCCACGCAGTCTTTATTTACTTTTTGCATCA
>DINC01000077.1 GCA_002425885.1 Spirochaetia bacterium UBA5550
TATAATAATTTTAGAAAATAGTCAAATGCTAAATGAACTTTTTTCATTTTTTTCAGTAATTTTTTTATCAGGCGTGATTGCGGAGTTTCAGCTCCATGGGGTGCGGGTGGAGATAGTATTGCTCTTTCAGATATTTTTCGTCATATTTTCTGATGTAGTGGTTCATCAGCGTTACAGGTACAATCAGCGGGATTAATCCCTTTTTGTAGTTTTCTATAAGTTCAAGAGATTCTGCTTTATCTTCCTGTGTGAGTGTTTTTTTGAAATAGCCCAGTATATGATGAAGCACGTTGCAGTTTTTACTGACTGTCGCAGGTTTTTTCATACCCTCCATGAATGTATTGAAGTAGGTCCTGCTTGTTTCCTGAAGTTTTGCTTTTGTTGCTGATGCTGCAATCTTTCCGCAATCTTTGTAATGTACATTTGAATGCGCCATAAGGAGGAGTTTATGAGCGGCATGGAACTGCAGCAGCCCGTGAACTGTATGTTCTGCTTCGAGCATCTCCTGCCATCTTCTGTATGCGAATACTCTTTCTATAAAATTTTCACGCAGGAGGGGATCGTGGAGCCTGCCTTCATCCTCCACAGGGATAAGGGGGAATTTCTCCATGTACATGGCAGCGAAAATTCCCCGGCCGTTTTTTTGCGGTGTGCCACCCTGTTCAGGGTAGATTTTTATCCTCTCCATACCGCTTGAGGGGGATTTCGCCTTGAAGATGAATCCGCAGAGATTTTTATCTGCAAGAAGCCTGAGGATCTCCTCCCCCCATTTTTTCATCTGATCAGTATAATCTATTCCCGATTTAATTGTCACAAGCCTCGAATTTTCCGGGGTGCCCACAAGCCTCATTGCCTCCCTTGGTATGGAGAGGCCGCACTGAACCTCAGGGCACACAGGTGTGTATTCAAAGAACTCCCCTAAAGTTTCAGATAGGTACGGGTCATGTTTATGCTGGCCGTCGTACCTGACTTTATTTCCCAGAAGGCAGGAGCTTATTCCGATTGGTATTTTTTTCATACATATAAAATACTGAAAAAATATTGCAGCATCAATAATTTAAAACTGCAACGGAATTATTGATTCGTTTCTCACTGTTTTATGCTGCTGAGTCTCTTCACGATTTCTGAAATTATTTCAGCAGCCTGAACTGTTTTGCTTATATCAACAATCTCCGGCCTGTCTTTTTCAGTGTGGGTTATATCCTGAATCTCCATGTTTTCAGTAAACCACGTTGAAGATAATGCTATTGCGGGTACTCCGTACTGAATAAAAATGCTGTGGTCACCCTGGGGCCACTGCGGCCCCTCTGATACGGCGGTATGTTTTTTTATCTCATCCAGAACGATTTCGCGGAAAGGGCCCGGTATTTCGTAGAATGAAAAAGCTGTATCCCCCTCAAAATAAGCTGCACCGTCAATGTTGATATTTAGTAGGATGTCGCTGAATTTCCCGTCATTTTTTCTGATGAAATCCATCTGACCGGTCACACCGTAGTAATCCTCACCGTTAAAAGGAGTTAGTTCAATTCTGTTGTCTCCGGTATAGTCCGAAAGAAGTTCAGAAAGGAGCAGCAGTATTATAACACCGGTTGCATTATCAATTGCGCCGGGGGTTCCCTTTTTGGCATCTATATGCGCGGAGATTATAATTCTTTTTAACGCGGCATCCCCTTTTGAAGCTGTTAAATTGTAAGCTTGTGAATCGACCCGTTCAGCAGTTGATTGAAGCTTAACAGTTTTACCTCTGAATTTTAAAAGCTGTTCCCCCTCAATGTCAGTCATGTAAACTGATGGTATATTAAAGTCGCCATCTTCAATCATGGGGAAGGGGGATGCTCCACCTGCAAGTGCCGAATTTCTCCCTGTGGCGCAGATTATTACAGCGGGGTTTTTTTTCTCAAGAAGTGCAACAATCCGCTGGTGGCTCCCGGGATTATAAAAAACAAAATTTTTAGGCATAAGCTGTTCCTTTGCAATATCGCCATACAGAAGCAGAGCCTTTGATTCAATATCAGCAGCTTCAAGTTCATCAATATCAGAGACCGGTACAAGTTCAGCTTCCACGCTGCAACCTTTAGAATATGGGGAGGCCTGTGCAGTAAAGCTGTTGCCATTGACAGTTAAAATCACGGAACCGGGGAGCCAGTCCATTACATCAAGGCGATCCTTTTCGATACTCCATCCTGATTGTGATACAATCTCTTCAAAGAATTCAGTTGCCTTAATATTTCCGGGGCTCCCCACTGAGCGGTTTCCGGTTTCATTACAGAGAGTATTCAGGTAGTGTGAGGCTTTGGCTGTAAGAGTTTTATTCATTCTGTTCTCCTTTGTTTTTGGAGAATTGTTCTGCGGAAACAGGTTTAATTGATTGTATAAAAACGACAAACAGGCATAGAACAATCGAGTCTGCTGTACTGCAACGGTGTGAGGCCTGTAAACTGTTTAAAAGTTTTTATAAAGTGCGGCTGATCGTAATAGCCGGCTTCATAGCAGACATCAGTCATTGTTTTTCCCTGGTTAAGCAGGGTGATACTGTTTTCAAATTTAACGATTTCAGAAAATTTTTTCGGGGAGAGCCCTACCTCCTCCCTGAAGATTCTCTGAAGACTTCTTTCGGATAAATCGAATTTATCCATTGTTTTAAAGGGGAGATTCATCCCCCTGTTTTCTCTTATTTCATTGATACTTTTTTTTATGAAGTGACTGTNNCTGTGATACTGTGATTTAATTCTTATATGCCTGAGGAGAAAATTTTCGATTATCTCAATTCTTGAAAAATCATCTGAAGAGTCGGCGAATTTCCATGCGGAGTTTTTCCAGTTTCTGAAAATATCAGTGAAACTGATAATCCGGCCTGTTATCTCGTGGAGAGGGAGGCCCAGGAGAGCGGAAGCTGCTTCGGTCTTCAGAACTGCCGCGATCATTCCGCAGTTTTCCTGCGCTGTAACGCTGCTGAAAGAGATCTTCTGCCCGCAGACGGAAAATTCCGGCTGAATTATTTCATAGCCGGAGGAGTCTTTATCAATAAATGGTTCCCTGTAATGAAATATAAGCTGAATATTCCCCGTGGGATAGACAAGCTCAGTATATGGAGAAGAAAGTGTATCCAGAGACCAGAAGCAGCAGATATAATCCGAAAGAGCAGGCGATGGAGAATAGACTTTAACCATACCGCAATTGACTTAAAAAGTTCTTTTTCAGTCAAGAATTTAACATCCTTTTTTTGCAGAGGAGTTTTAATCATAATAATAATTATAAAACTCATGAACTCTCTTCTTGACAAAAAAAGAATACCCGTCATATTTTTTTAAAGAGATTGCTGAGGTGTTTATGGGGATTGCAGGTGATATAATAATTGTCATAGTTTTCGGGCTTGCTGCGGGGCTTATTTTCAATATGATTAAGATCCCTCCGATTATCGGGTATATCATCGCAGGTATAATAATCGGCCCCTTCACCGGAGGGATAACTGTCTCCGACCTTGCAAGAGTTGAACTCCTTGCGGAGATAGGAGTTGCACTTCTTCTCTTTTCAATCGGACTTGATCTTTCATTCAAAGAACTCCGGGATGTCCGGGGAATTGCAATCATCGGCACAACTGTGCAGATTCTGTTGTGTATTCTTTTCGGGTTTGCAATAGGGCATTTTATGGGGCTCCCGGCAAATGTCTCCATTGTTTTCGGCATGGTTATCTCTCTCTCAAGTACAATGGTTGTGCTGAAGGTTCTTATGAGCAGGGGGCTAATCGGTACACTCTCCAGTAAGGTTATGATAGGGATTCTTATTGTGCAGGACCTTGCGGCCATTCCTCTGATGATTATAATTCCTAAACTCAATGATATCAGCAACAATCTTCCGGGAATGGCGTTTATTATTCTGAAGGGCGTGGTTGTACTTGCGGCTATTATTATAGTTGGGATCAGGCTGATTCCTTTTATACTGAAGTATGTGGCGATGCTTAATTCGAGGGAGCTTTTCCTTATTACAATTACTGCAATCGGGCTTGGCATAGGGTATCTTACACATATGTTCGGGCTTTCTCTCGCATTCGGTGCATTCGTGGCGGGTATGGTGATAAGCGAATCGGACTACAGCCACCAGGCCCTTAATGATATTATTCCGCTTCGCGATGTCTTCGGTCTTATATTCTTTACATCTATCGGCATGCTCCTTGATCCTGCGGTAATTACTGATAATCTTGCTCTTATATCTATTCTGGTTTTTCTTGTGATTGCAGGGAAATTTACGATTTTCTCATCTCTTGCTCTTATTTTTAAATACAGGAATATTATCCCCCTGGCACTGGGGCTGAGCCTTGCGCAGATTGGTGAATTCTCCTTTGTTCTGGCGCGTACAGGCGTGCAGGGTGGAGTTATTGACAAGGAGTTCTATTCACTCATACTTGCTGTTTCTGTTATTACCATGATTTTATCGCCGTTCCTTTCGATGCTTTCAACTCCGATTTACGCGCTGAAGAGAAAGTGGTTTATGCATGAGCAGGTACAGACAATCAATATGCCTGAGAGCGGGCTCTCCGGCCATGTCCTTATCGCAGGCGGAGGCAGAGTCGGCTCACAGATTGCTTCTGTTCTTCACAGGCTTAATTTCCCTTTTATTATTATTGAGCAGGATTTCAGGAGATTTGAGAAGAGCAAGGAGATAGGTTTCCCTGTAATATACGGTGATGCAGGGCAGGAGCCTGTGCTTAGTGCGGCAAATGTTGATAAGGCAAAACTTGTGATTATCTCGGCTCCTTCAATGATAACTGCCAGGGAGATTCTGAGTATTGTGCAGACTCATAATCCTGCGGTGGAGATAATTGTACGGGCAAATGACATGGACCAGATTAAGGAGCTTCAGAAACTCAATGTGAAGGAGATTGTTCAGCCGGAGTTTGAGGCAAGCCTTGAGATGATCAGGCAGACACTTCTGCATCTTAATTACAGGGTGCCGGCAATCCAGAGCCTCATAGATGAAATAAAAGAGACCACATATTCCACTGGTAAAACATCAGCCATCAACTCCTTTATTCTGAAATCGATGAAAGATACTCCATTCCTGATAGAAACCGGATGGTATGAAGTAAAAAGCGGTGATCATATAGAAGGTAAGAGTATCAGAGAGCTTGAGGTGCGGAAAAAATCGGGCGTATCAATTGTCGGGCTAATGAGGAGCGGTTCATTTATCCCGAATCCGGAGCCGGAACTTGTATTTACATCCGGAGACATGGTTGCAGTGATCGGGACTGAGGAGAAGAGGGAGCTGTTTCAAAGTCTGTACCTCATAAAATAAATTTTAGAAAAATTTAATCTTTTTGTTAAACATAAGTTTTTTATCTCCGATATTACAAAAAGAAGAGGTAAGCATGTTAAACAGATTCTTTAAACTTATAAATAACCCGAATTCTCTGTTTGTTATTATCAGTTTCTATATA
>DINC01000131.1:0-2155 GCA_002425885.1 Spirochaetia bacterium UBA5550
ACCAGATTCAATTATGCCCTTCTAATTCCAGTTGTTTATTTATTATTTGTTTATTATATTTTTATCACTATTACCCAGCATAAATACGTAATTCTTTTCGTATCTGCATAAGGTCTGGCTGAATAGTTAATAACTTCAACGTTTAATTAAACAATGAAAAATAAAGTGCNNAAGTGAGGTATATATGCCATTACAGAAATTAAGAAATATCGGTATTGCTGCGCATATTGACGCAGGAAAAACAACCACAACAGAAAGGCTTCTGTTTTTTACCGGTGTTACACGAAAGTTAGGGGAAGTCCATGATGGAGCTGCAACGATGGACTTCATGAAACAGGAACAGGAAAGAGGCATTACAATTGCTTCAGCAGCAATATCCTGTAGATGGAATGATTATGCTATAAATATTATAGATACTCCTGGTCACGTTGACTTCACAGTGGAAGTTGAACGTTCTCTCAGGGTTATTGACGGGATGGTTGCTCTCTTCTGTGCTGTTTCCGGTGTAGAACCCCAGAGTGAAACTGTCTGGAACCAGGCTGATCGTTATAGAGTACCAAGGATTGCTTTTGTAAACAAAATGGATAGAATTGGTGCTGATTTTAACGATGTTATCGGGCAGATGGATAAGTATCTCGATGCAAATCCCGTAGCTTTTCACGTGCCAATCGGTGTTGAGGATACATTTATAGGTTCAATAGATGTAATAGAGAACAGAGCATATACCTTTGAAGGCTATGACAAAAAAGAGATACCTGTTCCTGCTGAACTTAAAGATCAGGTCCATGAAGCAAGGCAGACGTTAATTGAAAAACTCGCTGATTTTGATGAAGAGATTATGGAACTCTTTCTCAATGGCAAAGATGTTGACAATGAAATGCTTAAAAAAGCAGCAAGGGAAGCAACGATTAAAATGATGATTACTCCCGTATTCTGCGGTTCATCATATAAAAATAAAGGAGTTCACCTCCTTCTTGATGCAATCGTAGATTATCTTCCTTCTCCTACTGATGTGGGGGCTGTTGTCGGAACAGATATTGATACTCCGGAAAAAACTCATACCCGCCACCCGAGCAAAAAAGATCCATTTGCAGCTCTGGCGTTTAAACTTATACATGATCCTTATGTCGGGCAGCAGACTTTTATCAGGATATACTCCGGTGAACTGAAAACAGGTATGCAGGTTTACAATTCAACAAAAGATAAAGAGGAAAGAATAGGCAGGATTTTAAGAATTCATGCAAATGAAAGGGAAGAGGTTGATACAGCAGGCCCTGGAGATATAGTTGCTTTAATAGGTATGAAGTATACCAAGACAGGAGATACTCTTTGCGATCCGTCACAACCGCTTCATCTTGAAAATATTTTTATTCCGCCGTCTGTTATAGAACTCAAGGTTACTCCTCCAACAAAAAAAGAAGATGAAAAACTTGGTGCAGCACTTAGAAAACTTTCGATGGAAGACCCTTCTTTTAATGTAAGATATGATGAAGAGACAAATGAAACTATCATTTCCGGTATGGGTGAACTCCATCTTGAAATAATTATAGACAGACTTAAACATGAATTCGGTGTTGAAGCGCAGGTTGGTGAGCCCTCAGTAGCTTTCAGAGAAACTATTACTATCGAGCATGAAATTAACTACAAGCACGCAAAACAGTCTGGCGGTAAAGGTCAGTATGCTCATGTTGTTATGAGAATAGAACCGAATGATGGTAAAGGTTTTGAATTTATAGATCATATTAAAGGCGGCGCCATTCCTTCAGAATATATTCCATCAGTACAGAAAGGTATTGAATCGGTATTGACTGAAGGTGTTATTGCCGGATTCCCTGTCGTGGATGTAAAAGCTGTTCTTATTGATGGAACATATCATGATGTTGACTCTTCAGATATGGCTTTCAGAATATGTGCAGCAGTTGCTTTTAAACAGGCGTTTTTGAAGTGTAACCCGATTCTTCTGGAACCTGTTATGAAACTTGAGGTTAATACTCCTGATGATTATATCGGTGACGTAATTGGTGACATTAACCGCAGAAGAGGAAAAATCGAGTCAATGCGAAGATATAGAAAAGGAGCACAGAAACTGAATGGTTTTGTGCCTCTTATGGAAATGTTCGGTTATGCAACTCAGTTAAGAAATATTTCAAGCGGC
>DINC01000131.1:2193-2809 GCA_002425885.1 Spirochaetia bacterium UBA5550
TAGAGCTAACTACTCAATGGAATTCCATAAATATATTGCTCTTCCAAAAGATGTTCAGGAAAAAGTGCTGAAGAAGCTTGAAGAGAAGAAAAAAGAATCAAATAAATAAGCAATCTTTCAAAAAGATTATTCCCCCTAGTGGTCTGTATTTTTAATAATGCAGACCACTTTTTTATTTAGTGAGGATTTTATTCAGTTCTGTGATCCATTCTTTTCCGGATTCCTCGGATTTTTTGTAATGAATCAGAAATTTATGGATTCTTTTGCACACGTCAGGTGTTATGTGGTGTTCAATAATACAGGCTTCTTTTTCCGCTCTCCCCTCAGGTACTTTTAATACTCTTGAGAAGAATTCGGTAAGGCAGACATGTCTGCTTAGTACCCTGTCTGAAATAATACTACCGGCTCTAGTTAATTCTATATAGCCGTATTTTTCGTAATCTATCAATCCTAAATCTTTAAGCTTATTTAAAGCTGAGGTTACACTGGGCATTTTAATTTTTAACTCAGCTGCGATATCCTTGACCCGCACAACACGGTTATTCTGTGAGAGTATGGCTATTGTCTCGATATAATCCTCCATGTGGGGAGTTAATTCAGTATCTCCGTAAAGTTT
>DINC01000211.1:0-7441 GCA_002425885.1 Spirochaetia bacterium UBA5550
ACTCTTTCAGAGCGGAGTTTCCTTCTTCGAGATGGAACGCCGACTCTTTCAGAAGGAAGTTTCCCTCTCCGAGAGGAAACGCCGAGTCTTTTAGAGGGAAGTTTCCCTCTCCGAGAGGAATCGCCGAGTCTTTCAGAGGGAAGTTTCCCTCTCCGAGAGGGAACGCCGACTCTTTCAGAGGGAAGTTCCCCTCTTGCAGAAGGAACGCCGACACTTTCGGTGCGAAGTCCCCCTCTTAGAGAGGGAATATGGACTCCTTGAGAGGAATAATCAGATAATAAAGATAGAAGATTGATTGCTCAGAGTATTAAGAAGACAAATTATTTAACCCCCTCCGGGGGTGGCCGCAGAAATTAAATGCAAAGCATGAAGTTCAACAGGCCGGGGGCTGAGCTGTTGAAGCAGCGTGGGGCGTGAGATCTCTACAGCTCCCCGATCCGCATAAGCACCGTAGCCTCGTAAGGCGCGAGTGTCATTGACAGAGAGGTGAAATGCTCTCTTGATGTCCGGTGCGTTGAGAACATCACTCTCCACTGTCCCCTGCCGCCTGCGTGAACAGATCGCTCCTTCCCTGCGAAGTTAAGTACAATAAAAAAAAGTTCATCTTCATATCTGCGGAAATAACCAAGAGTGTTATTGAAGCCTTTAAGCTCAGGGATGAATTCACCTTCACTGAGGGCTCTGTGCTTCTTCCTCAGATGGATAAGAGTCCTGTAAAGATTAAGCATTGAATACCTGTCAGCAGTCTCCGCTTTCACATTGAGCTTTTTATAGTCACTGTCAACCGGGAGCCATGGCCTACCTTTAGTGAACCCTGAATGCTCTCTGCTGTTCCATAGCATCGGAGTGCGCGAACAGTCCCGCCCCCTGTACACAGGCCAGTATCTCCTGCCAAGAGGATCAACAATCTCGCTTCTGCTGAGACGCGTGTTTTTCATCCCCAGCTCCTCTCCGTAATAAAGAAACGGTGTGCCCTTTATCGTAAGGAGAAACACAGCTGCAACACGCGCCCGCTTCTCCGAGTCAGCGCCGCCGAGGAACCTGCTCCTGCTGCGGGGCTGGTCGTGATTTGAGAGCACGTTGCAGGGCCATCCGTTTTCCGGCATAGCCCTGTACCAGTTTTTAATGCAGTTGTAGAAACGCCTTGCGCTCCATAGCCTGTACATAATTGAAAAATCAAAGGCAAGATGAAGCTCATCATCACCGCTCCCCATGAACGAAGCAGCAAGCTCCGGGTTCCCCGGCGGCAGTGTGAACACTTCACCCACAGTCATCCGTGCATCATATTCATCAACAACAGAGCGGAGTTCTCTGAGATAGTCGTGTACCTCCGGGCGGTTCCTGTCGTACTTATGCTTTTCAGGATCAAGGGGCTTTATGGTGAAGGGATTGCTGCGGAACTTCTCATCCTTTACAAACCAGTTCACCACGTCGAGCCTGAAGCCGTCCACTCCCCGGTCAAGCCAGAACCGCATCATTTTGTGAATCGATTTTCTCATGTCAGGATTGCGCCAGTTCAGATCGGGCTGTTCTTTTAAAAAGGAGTGAAGGTAATACTGCTCAGTGCGCGGGTCCCACTCCCATGCGCTACCGCCGAATGCCGACTTCCAGTTGTTGGGAGCTTTTCCGTTAACGGGATCGTGCCAGATATACCAGCTGCGCCTGCGGTTGTCCCGCGATGACCGTGACTCAATAAACCATTTGTGCTGATGGGATGTATGATTGACCACAAGGTCCATAATGATTTTTATCCCGCGAGTGTGCGCCTCTTCGATAAGCCTATCAAAGTCATTAAGTGTACGGTAACATGAATCTATATCGTAGTAATCTGAAATGTCGTAACCGAAGTCATACATCGGTGAAGGATTAACAGGGGAGAGCCACACAGCATCAACTCCGAGCCATGAGAGATAATCAAGTTTGTCGATAATCCCCGGAATATCCCCGACGCCGTCACTGTTGCTGTCAAAAAAACTCCGGGGATAAACCTGGTAGATTACACCTCTCTTCCACCACGGTGCGGCAGGCATCTCAGGCAAGCCCTGTGTCTTTAAGGAGTTTCCCGATTATACTGTCCGCAGTGAAGAACTTTGACCTCTCCAGTGCCGCAGCATTCATCTTATCCCTTGTTCCGCTTTAGCTGAAGTGAATAACCACAGCGTCAGCCATCTTCTCTTTTGTGTTTACAAGGTATCCCGATTTATCATTTTCTATGATGTCTCTGGGCCCCTTGGTGTTGTATGATACAACGGGGCATCCGCAGCTGAAAGCTTCAACTATTACGTTGCCGAATGTGTCAAACCTCGAAGGGAGTATCAGCAGGTCAGCAGCAGAGTATATGTCAGGGAGAGAGTTGTGCTCCACCCATCCGAGAAACTTCGCGTCAGGGATCTCTTTTTTTAGTTTCTCCTCTTCCGGCCCTTTACCCGCAATAACCAGTTTGAGGCCGGGGATTGCTTTTTTTGCTTTACTGTATATGAAGGGGAGTTCGTTCACACCCTTCTCTTCACTAATTCTTCCCACATAGAGAAGTACAGGCTCTTTGTCGTCAATGCCGAACATCTTCTTCTTTGTTACATCTGTCTTTTTGAATTTTTCATCAACCCAGTGAGAAGTCAGTTTAACCTCAGTCTTTTTGAACTCCATCTCCGGCCCGCTGAACCACTTCTTCTGTTCCTTGTTAAGCACCAGCACCCCGTCATAAGACCTGTAAAAGCCTCGCAGTATCCTCCTGAGCCTGTTCATCGCAGGGTCAGAGAAGTTCAGAGTATCCTTGGCGAATGTGATCCAGTCTGTGTGTACAAAGAAGTAGGCAGGCACTGAGTATGCACTTTTAAGAAATATTGATACGAGTCCCATGGGCCCCTCAGTGGAACAGAGTATACGGTCATATTCCCCCTTCCTGAACTGTTTGTGTATATCAAGAATATTCGGTATCCTGATAGGCTGATCCTTGTAGAATGGAGGTGTATAAACCGCAACAGGTTTTACCACCACAAGGTGCTCCTCCGGTTTAAGAGTGTCGCTGCATACCAGCAGGTCAATGGGGAGATTTCTCTCCTGTATCTCATCCAGCATGTGCCGCAAAGACATCGAGACTCCATTACCGTCTTCGAATGTGTCTGTGAGCCAGAGCATTCTTTCAGGAAACCTCAAGTCATCAAGCTTTTCGGAGAAGGCGTTCAGCATCTTCCGTGCTTTGTACATCACCCTGCTTGAAGCATAACTTGCCGAAGAGATAACTGTTGAAGCAAGAAAGGGGAAGGTGAGCCCGTCAAGGAAGTCCGGAGCGTTGATGCTCGATATTCCGTTTCTCGCGCTTTTCTCTTTTCTGCCATTGCTTTCGAAAATCCGTCTAACATGGCCCGGTATCTCAAGGGTGCTGATAAAACCTTCAGCACTTTTAAGCGCGTCATCACCACTTAAGTTCAGCGCTTTGAGTTTATCATTAAGCCTGCTGAACATCAGGTTAAAGAGAGATCTGTGTATCTCTTCAATGGATTTATCAAAGGACTCAGCCATTTTCTCCGGGGTTTTATTCCGTACATCAGCCATTGATGCCGCTTCTGTGAATATAGGCTTGTAGTCTTTCGGCACCATAAGTTTCTTTGCAAAACCGGGAGCGTCACCAAGCAGACATTCATGGAACAGCGTGAGAAAGTTTACAGTGAGTTTGTGTCTCTGAAGTTCGGAGAATCCGTTAATTACCATAAAAGATAACAGCTTATCCTGCGTTGAACCTTTATGCAGCAGCAGCCTCAGAAGTCCGGGGTCCTTCATGTTCATTACAATCTGGCAGAAGTAATCCAGAAAGGATACTGTCATCTTTTCTGTGTTGTTATAACCGCCGAAGGGAGCAGCATCGCCGTCAAGAAGAGCTTCAAGTGCAAGAACACTTGCCGGTTTGTCTTTCAGCTTTTTCTGTAAGTTCTTCACATAAAGCCTTGTACCTGTGAGACCGGTGAATATACCCATGTGGGAATCTGAACCGCCGTATCCTCTCCTTGTGTAAGGGTTACGGCAGAAGTCAGAAGCTTTAATGCCGAATTTTTTTTCATATTTTTCGATGGAGTTACGGGTCATTGACTCCACCCATTTTTTAACAAGGAGGTTCTGCCATGTGTCCCTCTGGCCGTTAATCACTTCAAATCTTTCAAATACAATGGACATCTTATCAAAGAACTCCAAGGGGAGCTGTTCATTATCCTGATAGTGGTAGAGGGGGTGCGCCCATATGTGGGTATATTGTTTTCCAGTGCGAATCTCTGGAACCTGTATGTATCGTTTCTCAGTTTAAGGAGCTTCTCCTCCTGCGCCGGGGTAAAACCGTAAGCAAGGACGTGTATCTTTGCGTCATAGTCAGGGACAGTGCAGCTGAACTCAGCTCCAGTAAGAATGTCGTATCCCTTATCCTGCAGTTCATAACATGACCGGGCATTGTTGTGATTTGTCACAGTGAATGTATTGCATTTGTGCTCTTTCAGCGTAGCTATAAGGTCTTCTGAGGGGAGCCATGTCTCCGGTATGTTCAGCATCCTCCCTACAATCTCATCAGGTTCACTGCTGTTCCTGTCGTGGCAGTGAAGGTCAATGGTGAGAGCTTCATTTTCCGGAAACCTCAGGGACTGCTCGTAATTGAAAACCGACATCTCCCTGTTGATCTTTTCAAAAAATGTTTCTCTGTAATTCATAAATTCTCCGGTTCTTTATTCTTTTCTTATAATTTATTCTTCTGCGGAGAATAAACCCTCTTTTTGTTAAGAAAATATAAGGGGGATGTTCAGATTATGTTAATTCTGCCCTCACCCCCCGGACCCCTCTCCCTTTTTGAAAAATTGAAGAGGGAGAGGTGGAGGTCAGAGTCAAAAAAAATCAGACTTCAAGCAGCAATAATCAGATCAGTTTACAGCTCTTCATGCTGTCGTTCGCAGCTTTTACGAAAAGTGATAGAATCTAATAGTACGATGGGGAAATTATATGGTGTAATGTTATATAAAGCCTGCTTTACGGTTCAAAGCAGCCTTACCGGAGCTGTATGCTATCCTCAACGGAGAGGAATCGGATAGAATTCGAAGCGGTATAGGAGCAATATAGGAAACAGCCGGTAGAAGAGATACGGTTGATGTCAGATCTGTTTCTTTCGCAGCATTAAGTATAAATGATGAGATAAAGAAATTATATCCTGTACGCTTTTTCATTGCGGCTTTTAATTTCCAGAGGTTTTTCTCTTCTGCTGTTAATAATTTCCATGAGTTTACAGCTTCAGCAAAGAGGTCACGGTTCTTCTGCTGTGCTTCTGTTCTGGGATTGCGCGGGATAACATGTGACCTTACGCATGTTTTACCCATCCTGCTGTAATAAATAAGCCTTCCGATGTTACCTTTGAAATTCATAAATGCGGGGTTGAGTTCAGCTGTTGCCATTGCTTTCTCCATTTTATCTGTATTTATATATATACGGCAGAAGAGGGGATTTTGTAAAATTTTTTTTATGCTGTATGCAGGGAGGGCACGGGTACGGACGCGATTAATCGCGTCCGTACTTGCGCCCTCCATGTTTTATGCTTGAATTTTTTTATGAAAAGATGAGTTTAAATACAGCATATAAAGAATTGCCGGATTTCTTATTGCTGATAAAAGATAAAGGATATATAAAATGCCGTTAAGCTGGAACGAGATAAAAAGCAGGGCTGCAAAGTTTGCTGTTGATTGGGCTGATGCATCAAATGAAGACTCTGAAGCAAAGCCCTTTTTAGGTGATTTCTTTAAAATCTTTGGTATTGAAAGCCGTAAATTCGGCACATTTGAACATCGTGTAAAGAAACTCGACGACAGCGACGGATATATAGACCTCCTGTGGAAACAGAATATCCTTGTTGAGATGAAAAGCAGGGGGAAAGACCTTGATAAGGCATATAAACAGGCAAGGGAATACCTTCAGGGGCTGAAGCAGGTTGAACTACCGCGCCTGGTTTTAATCTGTGATTTTGAAAACTTCCACCTCTATGACCTTGAGGATGAAAATAAAAAAAGCTGTTTTAAACTGAATGAGCTTGTAAATAACATTGAGCTTTTCGGATTCATTGCCGGTTACCAGAAGAAGATATACAAGGAGCAGGACCCTGTAAACATAAAGGCAGCGGAGCTTATGGGCAGGTTCCACGACAGGCTAAAGGAGATAGGGTACTCCGGCCATCCCCTTGAGGTCTACCTTGTGAGGATACTGTTCTGCCTCTTCGCCGAGGATACAGGTATATTCAACAAGCAGCAGTTTCAGGATTATATAGAGGAGCGCACAAACGAAGACGGCAGCGACCTTGCAGGTAAGCTCCAGGAGCTTTTCCAGGTGCTCAATACTGCAGAAGATAAGCGTTTCAAAAATCTTGATGAGCAGCTAATGGCCTTCCCTTATGTGAATGGCAGACTCTTCGAGGAGACTCTACCCATTGCAAGCTTTGACACGAAGATGAGGGAGTCACTCCTTGACTGCTGTTACATAGACTGGAGTAAAATTTCACCTGCCATATTCGGGGCGATGTTTCAGAGCGTAATGAATCCCGAAGAGCGGAGAAACCTCGGCGCGCACTACACATCCGAAAAAAACATACTTAAACTGATAAAGCCGCTCTTCCTTGATGAGCTGTGGAAGGAGTTTGAATCAGTAAAGAGCAGTGACCCGAAACTCCAGGCTTTTCATGAAAAGATAAGCAGGCTGAAATTCTTAGACCCTGCATGCGGATGCGGGAACTTCCTTGTTATAACATACAGGGAACTGCGCCTCCTTGAGCTTGAGATACTGCGGCTGCTGAATAAACACGGTCAGGTTTACCTTAATATCAACGAGATTGTGCTCCTTGATGTTGACATGATGTACGGCATAGAACTGGAGGAGTTCCCCGCGCAGATAGCACAGGTAGCCATGTGGCTCATAGATCACCAGATGAATTCACTGGTTAGCAGCGAGTTCGGACAGTACTTCGCGAGGCTCCCGCTGCGTAAGTCTGCGAATATTGTGCAGGGGAACGCGCTGCGCATAGACTGGGAGAGTGTAGTGCCGAAGTGTGAGTTGAGTTATATAATGGGTAATCCGCCATTTGTCGGGAAACACTTGCAGAGTAAAGAGCAAAGCGAAGAAACGGAATTAATCTTTAAAGATGTTAAGGGTGCTGGTGTTCTTGATTACGTTACATGCTGGTATATAAAAGCTGCAAACTATATTCAGAAAACAGATATTAAAGTCGCATTTGTTTCGACTAACTCAATTTCACAGGGAGAGCAGGTCGGAATATTATGGAATGAATTGTTTAATAAGTATAATATAAAGATTCATTTTGCGCATAGAACATTCCAGTGGAGTAATGAAGCTAAAGGAGTTGCAGGTGTTTATGTTGTTATTGTAGGTTTTTCTTGTTTTGATGTTAGTAATAAATTCTTATATGATT
>DINC01000211.1:7456-7728 GCA_002425885.1 Spirochaetia bacterium UBA5550
GATTATGATAATCCAAAATCAGAAGCTCATGAAGTAAAAGTAAGAAATATAAATCCATACCTTGTTGAAGGTGATGATATAGTTATATTATCGCGATCTGCAGCAATTTGTGATGTCCCAAAAATTATGTATGGGAGTAAACCGGTTGATGATGGTAATTTATTTTTAACCGATTCTGAAAAAGAGGAGTTAATAAACAAAGAACCAGAGGCTGTAAATTATATTAAACCGATATTAAGTGCTAAAGAGTTTATTAGTGGAAAGAATAGATA
>DINC01000211.1:7779-8403 GCA_002425885.1 Spirochaetia bacterium UBA5550
ACAATATTAAAGAGTTCAGATTAAAAAGTACAAAAGCATCAGTACAAAAACAGGCAAACACTCCCGCAATATTCTCTGAGATCAGGCAGCCTAAAAGTAATTATATTTTACTTCCCCGTCATTCATCAGAAAATAGAAAATATATTCCAATGGGTTTTTTCTCACCTGAATTTATTGTCAGCGATTCATGTACAGCTTTGCCGGATGCCAGATTATTTCATTTTGGTGTTTTAATATCTATTATGCATATGACATGGGTTAATTATGTCTGCGGCAGGCTTGAAAGCCGTTTCAGATATTCCAATGATATTGTCTACAACAACTTCCCCTGGCCGGAATCTCCATCTGAAAAAAACATAAAGCTCGTTGAAGAAAAGGCGCAGGCGGTTCTTGATGCGCGTAATGAATTCCCCGACAGCTCACTTGCTGACCTTTATGACCCTCTCACAATGCCGCCAAAGCTTGTGAAAGCTCATGATGAACTGGATAGGGCTGTTGACCTCTGCTACCGCAGCCAGCCTTTCCCCAATGAAACAAAACGCATCGAATTCCTCTTTGAGCTTTACGAAAAATACACTGCCGGGCTCTTTAAGGAGGAGAAGAAAAAGGGGAAGAAAAAATAAA
>DINC01000383.1 GCA_002425885.1 Spirochaetia bacterium UBA5550
GTTTATTTAAAACGGCTTTCTCTGTATGATTGATTCAATACTTTAACTAAACAGCGAGTTTGCTGCTCTTTCTCCAGATATTAAGCTTCTGGGCATCTTTAATCAGCTGATCCTTGAACTGCGGATGAGCTATCTCTACAAGAGCTTCTGCTCTTTCCCATGTTGATTTTCCTTTCATCTGTGCAATGCCGTTTTCAGTTACTATATAATGAACAATAGACCTTGGGCATGTGACAATTGTTCCCGGTGCAAGAGTTGGAACTATTCGCGACTGAAGATTCCCCTCTTTGTCAGTAAAAGTTGAACTTATGCATATAAGGCCTTTGCCGCCTCTTGACTGAAATGCTCCGAAAATAAAATCAAGCTGCCCGCCAGTTCCGGTTATATGTCTTGAACCGCTCGATTCAGATGATACCTGAGAGTAGAGGTCAACTTCTATCGCATTATTAATAGCCATTACTTTGTCATTCACGCTTATTACGCGCGGATCATTGGTATAACTCACGGGATAGGATGCACAAATCGGATTGTTATCAAGAAACTCATAGAGCTTCTTTGAACCCATGGCGAATGTATAAACCATCTTGCCCTTATCTATAACTTTTCTTCTTCCTGAAATTTTTCCTGATTCATACATATCTACGTATGAGTCAGCAAGCATCTCCGTATGTACACCCAGATCTTTAAGATCGCTTTGTGCTATCATGGAACCCACAATGTTCGGCAGTCCTCCGATACCAAGCTGTAGAGTGGCGCCATCTTCAATAAGTGTCATTACATGATTAGCAATACCTTTATCAGCTTCCGTTGCTTTTGCTGCCGGTAACTCAATAAGCGGAGTATTGGGCCCTTCAACAATCATATCAACTTCAGAGATGTGTATTGATTCTGATGCTCCACCAAGACATCTTGGTATTGTTGTGTTAATCTCAACTATAACCTTAGATGCTTTTTTGCAGTATGCATAACCAAGTGAATTAGATGTTGATAAGTTAAAAAACCCTTTATCATCCATTGGTGTAACCTGGATGAAAACCACATCCACCTTCCCGTATTTAACAATAATTCTGGGCCCCTGATGATAGGTGAATGGGATGTAGTTAACAAGGCCCTGATCAAAATATTTTCTTGCCATTCCTGAAAAATGCCAGTCCTCCCAGGTAAAAGCGTCCCGCTTCGGGTCAGCCTCAACACATTTAAGCGGTTTCGCCCTGGTGGTTGTTATCAGTATAACATCCTTAAGATCCTCTTTTCTTTTAGAAAGAGCTGTATCAAGGGCATCAACACCCTGAATAAATTCCCCCATGAATACCACGTCGCCGGACTTAACTACTTTAGCCGCTTCATCAGCGCTTTTCAGTTTATCCTGATAATGATTACGCCAGATAGTAGACATTTTTAAGCCTCCACAAATTTTTTTCTATGTTTATTACTAACGCCGGTACGAATGATTTATTCTCACTCATGCTCAGCGATTATTTCTCTCTCCTCAGTATTCCTCACCCACATTATTGCCTGTGCAAGAAGATCAACTGACGAGTTCAGATCCAGTTTTTCTTTAATTCTCTCTCTGTAAGTTCCGATTGTATTAACATTAAGATTAAGCGCCCTTCCGATTTCATTGCGTTTATAACCCCGCCCCATGAGCCTGAATATTTCGAGTTCCCGGCCTGTAAGGATCTTTGCAGGATCAGACACACTGTTTTTTGTTCCGGGATCTACCCCCCTTCCGAGGAAATTATTAAGCATCCTTTCGTTCATCGCTTCACTAATATATATTTTCCCTGCAAGGAGCTGCCGTATAGCTACAGTAACATTGTCAGACATCTCCTGCTTCATAATGTATCCCTTTGCTCCGCTCTTCAGTGCCCGCTCCGCGAAAATCTTTTCGTCATGCATTGACAGCACCAGTGTTGGAATATTAATCCCGTTATCCATTATATACTTAATCAGCTCCAGCCCGCTTGTATCTTTAAGGGTTATATCCACAATGGCCAGATCCGGCTTAAGATTTTTTATTTTCTGGACAGCAGAAAAAAAATCCTCAGCTTCTCCGCAGACCTCCATGTCCTGTTCTTCGTTGATCAGCTGTCCCAGTCCCTTCCTGAAGATAGGGTGATCGTCAACAATAAGTATCCTTGATTTCTTCATAACTTTTCGCTTTCCAGTCCCATTCTATTTTTCTGTTATTCGCCCTGGGGAACTTAATAACTACATAAGTCCCGCCGCCGGCATTTGCTCCAATTTCAAGGGAACCGCCGATTGCCCTGGCCCTGTACTTCATAATTGCAAGACCGATACCGGCCGCTTCTCCTGGTGAAGTATTAAAACCTGTTCCGTTGTCCTCAATACAGAGATAAATATTCTCCTCATTTGAAGAATAAGTGATTATTATAAGATCAGCTTTGCCATGTTTTATTCCGTTTGTAACAGCTTCCTGTACTATGTAATACATGTTTATTGCAATCTGACTGTTGTATATCATGACATCTATATTATAATTTCTGAATTCGCAATCTATACCGTACATCTTCTCAACTGAAGCTGCCAGTTCACTTATACCTGAACTCAGCCCGTTCTCTTCGAGCCTCAGCGGGCATAAGCCCCTGGAAAGAGCCCTCGTTTTTTCATGTGCCCCTTTCACAAGGCCCTGTATCTCTTCAGCCAGCTGCACTTCAGTATTACACTGCTGCCTCAACCTGTTCCTCAGGAGTGAACACAATGCATCAATCCCGACTATATGCTGGGCAAGATCATCATGAAGGTATTGCCCTATCCGATATCTCTCTCTCCCTGAGGCAGTGAGAATTTCTCTCTCAAGGCGAATCTGCTCAGTAACATCATACCCTGCCCAGATAATGCACTTTTCCCCCTGAAGTTCAATGATCTCCGCAGAGAGAGAGAACCTCCTAATCCCCTTGACACGTGAATACATCTGAGTTTCATAATCCCTAAGCTTGCCATCAGCCATAAGTTCACTGACGAATTTTGCTCTATCCTCTGAATCAGTGAAAAAATCTATCTCTGTTGTTGTTTTCCCTATAAGTTCTTCTTTTGTATAGCCCACAAGTTTAAGATAGCTTTCATTGATATCCACATAACGTCCCTCTTTCAATGTTGTTATAGAACTTGGAGAGGGGCTCGCATAAAAAGCCTTAGAGTATTTTTCATCTGATACGCGGAGCTGCTGCTCTGCTATTTTCAGTTCAGTGATATCGGAAAAAATAAACATGCACCCTGATACTCTGCGGTTCATGTCATAGAAAATTTTAGGAGTTGCAATGGCGTGAAAAACCTTGTCATCTCTCTTTGAGCTGTTAAACTCAAGATACTTGGGGAGCTCATCAGTTCTATTATGAAACCAGTAAAGCCATTGATTGACAACATCCTCTTCAAAAAATTCGCGTATATTACGTCCAAGAATCCGGCTCTTGTCCACATTCAGCATATTGCAGATCTCTTTAGAGGCAAAACGGATAATCCCGTCGCAGTCGTGAAAACCCATGGCTCCCTTCATATTGTCCGCTATGGAACCGATGAGAAGCCCGCCGTCATGGATAAGCCGTTCAGGGCGCAGCTGATCTGTTATATCATACATTGTCGTGATGTAACAGTCCTCATCACAATTGTATGAAATTGTACCTGAAATAATTTTTTTCGGAAATTTGTTTCTGATGGAACACCAGAACTTGCCGGAGGGTATAACACTGAGATTCCGGTATATTTCCGCATTCTCAAGCGGTGTATACGGGTAATCATAATTTACGAGGTCGTGCCAGTAACTGTTAATAATTTTTTCTTCAGATCCCCCTGCAAGATCAAGAAACAGATCGTTGCAGCTGACGATCTTCAGATCTGAATCAAGAACCGCTGTAGCCAGTCCTGACTGCCGGATAAAAACATCATAATTTGTAGCCAAATTCCCGTGCATACCTTCTACCGGTTCCCTGTTAAAACCGGGCATCATCAGCATCATCCGTCCGGTTTTTTTAAATCTNNCTTCAGTTGCCGTTACACCCCGGCTGCCGCAATCAGCAGCCGGAATATATTACGGCGGAAATATAGAAAGCAGCGCAGAAATTCTACCTATTCCGCAAATTCAGACAGAACACTTGTAGCAACAACAAGCCTCTGAATTTCTGATGTACCTTCATATATTTCTGTAATTCTTGCGTCCCTGTATAGCCTTTCAGCGATATAATCCTTAACATAACCATATCCGCCGTGTATCTGAATGCACTTATGAGCACATCTGTGTGCACATTCTGAAGCGTAAAGCTTTGCCATTGCTGAATATTTGCTCACAGGTCTTCTGTTTGCCCCGTTTTTATCACAAAGTGAAGCCGCCTGATAAACCAGAAGCCTCGCTGCTTCTATCTCTGTTGCCATATCTGCAATCATCCACTGTATAGCCTGGAGTTTACCAATAGGTGCTCCAAACTGCTCCCTCATATTGGCATACTTAGCTGCTTCTTCAAGTGAAGCCTGTGCTATACCGAGAGCCTGTGCAGCGATACCGACACGCCCGCCGTCAAGAGTATGCATGGCAATTTTAAAACCCTCTCCCGGCGCACCAAGCATCCTGTCCTCAGAAATATCACAATCTTCATAGATCATTTCAGTAGTTGATGACGCGCAAATTCCAAGCTTATCCTCAACTTTTCCCACGCTGAATCCGGGATCTCCCTTTTCAATAATAAAAAATGACGTATTTTTGTTCTTGGTTGCGTTCTTATCTGTAACAGCAAGAGTTACATGCACATCCGCATACTCACCGTTAGTAATAAAATTTTTGCTCCCATTCACGATATAACCCTTACCACCTTTAACAGCAGTTGTTTTTGTCCCGCCTGAATCTGAACCTGCATTCGGTTCAGTGAGCCCGAAAGCGCCTATATGCTCCCCGCGGCAAAGCTTTGGCAGATACTTCTCTTTCTGGGCCTCTGTTCCGAAGTAGTTAATCGGTGAAACGCATAAAGAGTTATGAGCTGATACAATAACCCCTGAAGAGGCACAAACTCTCGAAATCTCCTCAACAGCTATTGCATAGGAAACATAATCCATACCGGCTCCGCCATACTTGTCATCATAAACAACTCCCATGATACCAAGTTCGCCAAGTTTTTTTGTTGTTTCCAGCGGGAACCTGTGTGTTTTATCTATTTCCACAGCCTGTTCCCTCAGTTCCTTCTCTGCAAATTCACGGCACATATTCCGCACCATCAATTGCTCATCAGTTAAATCAAACATACTTCTCCTCCTATTTCCCCCTGAATAGGACCTTTAACGGCCCCTTATAATGAGTACACTGAAAGTCACTATACTTCAATAGTCTGATAATCTATTATCGTGTGGTCGAATTAATTATTTTCGTGTAGTATGGTTGAACTGAATAAACTACCCGTGAGGTTAATTCTACCCTTCCCAAAAACCTGATTTTCTGTAAATTATCATCAATATGATTAAAAAATAAAATGGCGGATTGTTGCATTAATGACCGATTGGTCAGTCGCGTTTGCAGCAGCCTGCTTTTAGAGGAAAATAAGGAAACAGGTATAACCTGAGTTAAACTCTGACCGGAAATCTTTACATGAAAACCCGGTCAAACCGGGAGGAACAATATGTCGGAGGTTAAAATGAATTCTATCTCAACGGAAGAGGCAATGGCAAACAGCATTTCTTTCAGACTTACCGAAGAGCAGGAGATGATCAGGCAGATGACAGCGGAATTTGCCGACAAGGAGATCAAGCCCTATGCCGGTGAATGGGACATAAAAGATCACGTCCCAATGGATGTACTTGCCAAAATGCACGATCTGGGTCTCACCAACATAGGGATACCTGCTGAATACGGCGGCCAGGGCCTTGACAATCTCACAAGGTACACTATATGTGACGAGCTTGCACAGAGAGACGCGGGCATAGCAACATCTGTTGTGGCATCATCTCTCCTTGCAACAGACCCCATAATGGTTGGCGCGAATGACGAGCAGAAAAAATGGTGGTTCGGAAGGATGCTCGAAGGGGCCATGTGCGGATTCTGCTTAACAGAACCTGGCGCAGGTTCTGATGCGCTTGGGCTGTCAACAAAATGCACAAAAGACGGCAATGACTGGATCATCAGCGGAACCAAACAGTTTATAACAAACGGCGGATTCGCTAAGCAGTTTACAGTATTTGCAACAATAGACAGAGCTATGGGGAACAAAGGGATCTGCTGCTTCATGGTGGATAAAGATTTCCCCGGCGTTAAAATCGGGAAAAAAGAAGAAAAACTCGGGATAAGGACCTCCAGTACAACCGAGGTTATTTTTGATGATGTGCGTGTTCCCGGATGGATGTGTCTCGCCGGAGAAGGGAAAGGTACACCGATGCTCATGGAAACCCTTGACTATTCCCGTACTGCCGTAGCTGCTATGGCAACAGGTATTGCAACAGGAGCTCTGAACGCATCAATTGCCTATGCGAATGAAAGAAAACAGTTCGGAAAACCGATATCCGCTTTCCAGGCAGTTCAGTTTATGCTTGCTGACATGGCAACCCAGACTGAATGCTCGAGGCTTCTGTACCAGAAAGCCGCCTGGTGCCAGGATAATAACCTCCCGTTCAAAATGCTCTCAAACATGGCAAAGATGTATGCCGCAGATACAGCAATGAAAACCTCACTGGATGCAGTTCAGATATTCGGCGGTTACGGATATGTGAAAGAATATCCGGTAGAAAAATTCATGAGAGACGCGAAAATAATGCAGATCTTTGAAGGCACTGTTCAGGTTCAACGGATGGTTATCGGAAAATATCTCACAACTGAAGGGAAGTATACGTATACTTTTTCATAACATAAATAATAAAACCCTGCGTTATGCGGGGTTTTATTTTACGTTTTTTTAATACTACCTGGTATAAAAAAAGGAGACCCTTTTTTTCTCACAAAAAACACTATTTTAACGAAAATTTTATTATACTAATAATAAGAACGACCTGGAAACCTTCTGGGGAATTCTGTTGATAAACTTAAGGCCGCTCAATGAGCGGCCTTTTTTTATGCGACATAATTAAGTGACATAAATTCAAATCAAACAACGAGCTTATTGCTCCTCCTCCAGATGTTAAGTTCAGAAGCCTGCCTGATCAGTTCCTCTCTGAAATCCGGGTGAGAAATTTCTATCAGCGCTTCCGCTCTCTGCCATGTGGATTTACCCTTCATCTGCGCAGCTCCATACTCAGTTACAACGTAGTGAGTAATAGATCTCGGACATGTCACAATTGTTCCCGGAGTCAGTGTGGGGACTATCCTTGAATGAAGCTCACCCTTCTTATCTTTAAAAGTTGAACTTATGCAGATAAGGCCTTTACCTCCGCGGGAGTTGAAAGCCCCCATCATAAAATCAAGCTGCCCCCCGGTGCCGGATATCTGCCGCGCTGCACTGGATTCAGAGGCCACCTGTGAAAAGAGATCAACCTCAAGCGCGTTATTAATTGCAACCACCTTATCATTAAGGCCTATTATTCTTGGATCATTTGTGTAGCTCACAGGGTATATGGCGCAGACGGGATTGTTATCGAGAAAATCATAGAGTTTCTTTGAACCCATCGCGAAAGTATAAACCATTTTCCCTTTGTCGATCATCTTTCTTTTGCCGGTAATTCTGCCGGATTCGTACATGTCAACATATGAATCAGCAAGCATCTCAGTATGAACACCTATATCTTTCAGGCCGCTCTTCGCAATCATACTACCGACAACATTGGGAAGGCCCCCTATACCCAATTGCAGTGTAGCACCATCCTCAATGAGATTCATCACATGCCCCGCTATTCCGAGATCAGCTTCTCCCGGTGTAACAGCAGGTAGTTCAATAAGCGGGCTGTTGAACCCTTCAACAATCATATCAACTTCAGATATATGTATTGCTTCTGATGCTCCGCCAAGACATCTGGGATTATTGCTGTTCACTTCAACAATAACTTTCGCCGCCTTTTTGCAGTATGCATAACCGATTGAATTTGAAGTAGAGAAGTTAAAAAATCCTTTATCATCCATAGGTGCAACGCGGATAAACACCACATCCACCTTGTTATATTTTGCTACAACCCTTGAAGCCTGATGATAGGTAAAAGGGATATAACTTGCAAGCCCCTGCTCTGAAAACTTTCTCGCAACGCCTGAGAAATGCCAGTCATCCCAGGTAAAAACCTCCCTCGTCGGGTCAGCTTCGACGCATTTCAGCGGCCTTGTCCTCGTTGTTGTTACAATTATTACATCCTTAAGCTCATCTTTTCTTTTTGCAAGGGCCTCATCCATTGCTTCAACGACCTGTATGAATTCACCCATAAAAATTACATCTCCGGATTTGACACAGAGAGCAGCTTCATCAGCGCTCCGGAGTTTTTCTCTGTACTGATCCCGCCATACATTACTCATTTCTGCTATTTCCCCTTCTTTATTTGTCTTCTTTATTTAAAAATATTTATTTAATTTCCTGCTCCTCAACTTTCTGTACCCAGAGAATTGCTCTGGCCATAAGCTCATTTGATGAAGAAAGGTTAAGCTTCTCTTTAATCCTCTCCCTGTATGTACCGATTGTATTAACATTAAGATTTAATGCTTTCCCGATCTCGTTTCTTCTGTACCCTTTCCCCATCATCCTGAAGATCTCAAGTTCCCTGTCGGTAAGTACTGACGGTGGGTCTTTTTCAAGATCGAAAGAAGTCCCTTCAACAGCCCGGCCTGTTAAAGAGCTCAGTATTCTGTCATTAATTGCATCACTTACATATATCTTCCCGGCAAGGACGTGCCTTATTGCAGCAGTTACGTTACCAGACATCTCCTGCTTCATGATATAACCCTTTGCGCCGGACTTAAGTGCGCGCTCTGCAAATATCTTTTCATCATGCATTGAAAGAACCAGAACAGGTATATTAAGGTTATTATCATTAATAAATTTTACCAGTTCAAGTCCGCTGGTATCTTTCAGTGTAATATCAGCAATAACAAGATCAGGATTAAGCTGCCTGACCTTTTTTGTTGCAGAGAATACGTCCTCTGCTTCTCCACATACCTCCATATCGGATTCTTCATTAATAAGCTGTATCAGCCCCTTTCTGAAGATGGGGTGATCCTCAACGAGGAATATCTGTGATTTCTTCATAGCTCACCTGCTTCCAGTCCCATTCGGCCTTTTTATTATTCATTCTCGGGAATGTAAGAAGAATGTAAGTTCCATTTCCCGGTTCACTGTTCACCTCAAGTCCTCCGCCGATTGCCCTGGCTCTGTATTTCATAAGGCTCTGCCCCATGCCGTTCGAAGCAATTTCTTTCGGATCAAATCCTTTGCCGTTATCCTCAACAGAAATATACAGGTTATCCTCATTTGAAAAGTATGTTATAATTATTTCACTACAGGATCCGTGCTTGACAGCATTATTCACAGCCTCCTGCACAATGTAAAACATATTAATTGCTATCTGGCTGTTATATATTATTTNNNNTTTCGAATATATTAAAATTATGGAAAATACAGCTTATACCGAACATTTTTTCTGTCCGTATTGCCAGATCCCTGATTGCGAAACTGAAACCGTTCTCTTCAAGGGAAACAGGGCATAAGCCCCTGGCCGCACCCCTTGTTTTATCAAGGGCTTCTTTCATATATTGATGGATCTCACCCGCAAGCTCTATCTCAGAATTACCGGAAGCCTTAAGCCGGTTTTCAAGAAGAGAGCACATGGCCTCCACCCCCACCAGATGCTGTCCCAGGTCATCATGGAGATACTGCCCGATATTATACCGCTCCCTCCCTGTTGCCTCCAGAACCTCTTTTTCAAGCCTTATCTCATCAGTGACATCATAACCGACCCATACTATGCACTTCTCCCCCTGAAGTTCAATCAGGTCAGCAGAGAGTGAAAATGTCCGAAGGCCCTTCACCCTTGAATTAACATGGGTTTCATAATCCCGGAGCTTACCCCTGGATTCAAGCTCAGCAACAAATTTTTTCCTGTCATCCCTGTATTTAAAAAAATTAATATCAGTTGATGTTTTGCCTATAATCTCCTCTTTTGTACATCCCACAAAAGCGCAATAGCTTTCATTAACATCTATATACCTCCCCTCGGCAAGAGTTGTTATTGAATTGGGAGCGGGACTCGCCTGGAAAGCCTTTGAGTACTTTTCATCAGAGATCCGGAGTTTCTCTTCATTCATTTTAAGTTCTGTTATGTCAGTAAAGATAAACATGCACCCCATAACTTTCCGGTTGTAATCAAAAAAAAGGCGTGGTGTTGCTATTACATAGAATACTTTATTCTTTTTTCTCGAACTTATGAATTCAAGATATAACGGAACACTTTCCGCTTTCTCATTCATAAGAAGAAGCCACTTGTTAACCAGCTTCTCATCAAAAAACTCATTAATATGATGACCGATGATATCCTTTCTTGATGAACCGATAATCCTGCATGTTTCGGAGGAGGCGAATCTCACAATCCCCCGGTTATCATGAAACGCCATAGCGCCCCTGAGGTGATCCGCAATAGAATCGATTAGCAGCCCGCCGTCGTTAACAAGCCGCTGAGGAGTAACCTGCTCCGATATATCATAGAGAGTTGCAAAATAAAGTGATTTTTCAGGATCGTATGAAATAGTTGCGGAGATCAATTTTTTCGGAACTTTTTCTTTAATTGAGCACCAGAATTTTCCCGACCTTGGAGCAGCACGATCTGTTTTATCCGGAAGTGAATCAATCGGAGTGAAAGGGTAATCATAATTGATGAGATCGTGCCAGTATCTGTTTTTAATTTTTTCTTTAGAAAGACCTGTTATACTAATCAGTTCATCATTAAATTCAATAATCTTCAGATCATTATCAAGCACCAGAGCTGCAAGCCCGGACTGGGTAATCAGATCTTTTTCTTTAAAAGTTTTTTCGTTCATGACAATATCCGGTTAATCAATTGTTCCATACTATCCGACCATACTGTCAATCCCTTTTTCCATGCATTAATTCAGGTGTTAACCCTCAGAATAATCAACAATTTGATGAAAGAATAAAAAAAAGTCTCTGCCATGACGAAGCATGATAGAGACTTTAAATTAATACAAAAATGAAATTTGATT
>DINC01000194.1 GCA_002425885.1 Spirochaetia bacterium UBA5550
TTTATTGAAACGGAATATAATTCTGATAAATTACCATGCAGTTTATGTAAGCGAAGTGATGGATGGCGGGGATTTAATTCTAACAGCTTTAATGTCTTTTCATATTGAGACAATAAATCCGGATGTTTCTTTATAAACTTCTTAGCTCTTTTAATATAGCTTTCAGTATAAATAATTTCAGCCACGGGTAATTCTCTTTATATGTTTTTCAACTGATTCTTTATGAATCTTCCCCTCTTTAATATCTTTTCTTGATTCATGCAAAGCAGCTTCAAGTTCACACTCCCGCAGATAATTATACTTCTCAATTGGAAGAACAACATATTTATTCTTTCCTCTTACAGTGATAATTACTTCATCTCCTGCGGAGGTCTCCTCATTTAATATGGAAATACCTTTAGTTTTTAGATCATTTGCAGTTATTGTATGTGCCATTTTTATAGTCCTCAAATTAGTGTTAAATTCAATCTAAGCAAAAAATTTCCCCTTAAAAAAATTCTCATTCCCGAGTTTCTTTGCTGTCATCCTGAATATAACACAGCCATCGGGACATACAATATCTTTGCTGTATTTACTTGTTCCGCCGATATTCTCTAAATCCCCGCCGCTTCGTACAGCCTCCATGATTGGAAACATAATCATCATTGTTTTGGAACAAATACCCTGTCCTTCTGCATTAACAGGACAGCCATAGGTGCAGGTATACTTATCTCCAATCTCCTCGCCATTCCGGCAATATCGCTCTGTGTGATCACTACGCAGAAAACCTGTTACCTCAATTTCCCATTCATATTCTTCATCGTACCATTTTTTCAAGTTAGACCTCCAGCTGCTAATTTATTTTTCATTGTTTACAAATAATCTTTACTGAATTGATTGTCATCACCGGATGACATGTTATGATGATACTGCTTTTACCATCTGATACAAAAATATAATCCGGAGGGCACTGTTTGCATTCAGCTTCCCCGGATCATGGCGGGCAGATGAATTTCTTTTTTATAACACCGCATATATCAGGTAACAGGAATCATTTTTTTTGATTTAGCTTTAGCGGCTAATAATAAATCCATCGGGCCGGCTATGTTTTGTTTATGCGAAATCACAGCTTCCTGCGTCATGTNNGGTGCTGTGGCCGGACAGGCTTACCGGCTGATGTTGAGAGGGCTTTATTTGTATGCATCTTTTCTATCATCGATATCAAGTATAATGACTAAAATCTTATCATTCTCTATCTTATAGAATAATCTATATTTGCCCACTCTATATCTGTAAAGGCCTTCGAATTCTCCTTTGAGTTTTTTAATATTACTCCCGAAGAATGGGTTCTCACGAAGTTGCGGATAAACATAATCTGAAATCTTATTATAAATCTTATTATATTTTGGATCAGAGAGCTTTGAAGAAAAAGTATCCGNNTTATACTTCCCCTTTTTTGCATCATCTAATCCTTTTTTAATTCCTGAAACAAGTTTAGCATCTTTCATTATTTCAGCCATTTCATAATCAGAAACATAGATCTCGTTAGTGAGATATGACAGGGAAGCATTCTCTATAAAATTTGATATGGTGCGCCTTTCTCCATCAGCAGCTTTTTTTAGTATATTATAAACGTTATCATCAACCCGGACTGTTATTGTTTTCATTTAATTTCCTCTTTTATAAATACAATGTATTCAATAATATTCAAAGTGTCAAATACTTATTCAGGATAATAAAACTTTGATTATGTGAATTCGCGCGTTCTTTTACATGATGTGGCGACTTGTGCTGTGGTTCGGCAAGCTCACCAACCGGGCTCGAAGAAAGCCCGGACGAGGTACTGCGGGTATAGTACATAAGCATTGATCTATGCAGTACAATGAGTTAATACCTAATCTTTATTCTTCATTTTATTAATTCTCGAAATGAACTGGTTATCATGTTCAATAACAAAGGCTTCTTCGAAGCTTAAGTTAGCATTATTATTCATGTAATTCTTTACTGTCTTTAATGCAGGCATTGGCGCCTCTAAAATGGTTTTTCCGATTTGTATTGCACGCTCAATTACATCAGTGTTTACGATCTCACTGACAAGACCAATCCTGAAAGCTTCTGATGAATTTATTACCCTCCCGGTTAAACATAAATCCCGGGCTAATCCATATCCGATGATCCATTGCAATGGTGTGAATAGAGGAGGGCCGCCGAATTTAATTTCCGGATGGCCGAAAACGGAATTTTCAGTACAGATTCTGATGTCACAGAGTGTTGCCATGTCAAAGCCGCCCCCTAATGCCTGGTTTTCTATTGCAGCAATAACAGGTTTACTGAAGTTCCATAGATCCCTGTGATATTGTGATGAGGAGAGGTATATATTTTCAAACAGATCAGGCTTGCTGAATTCTTTTAAATCAAATCCAGCAGAGAATGTTGAACCTGCACCGGTGATTATCAAAGCACCAGCATCGGGAGATGAATCAAGTTCCTTTAAGCAGTGAGAAATTTCTGTCCGCATTTCAATTGAAAGGGCATTCTTTTTTTCCGGACGGTTTAATGTGATGACGGCAATTTTATCTTCATGAATTTCAAGCTTGATAGAATTATAATCCATATAAACCTCTTCATGCTGTATTAGAATCCAGTACAAATAATTCAAATTTTTACTTTTCTTCACTCCTCTGGAGGGGGGCATTTCATACGTTGCTTCCATCTGAAGTATCTTGAATTCTGTTATAAAAATACTTTAGTCATTAACAAAGTCTAATTTTAAATATATCATATCCCTTAATTGTTTTCCATTTTCAAACATTTCATGATCATAATTATTTATAAAAAAATCCGCAACCGTGTGAGAGTATATAAATCCGAAACTTTTATAAAATGACAAAATTTTATCATCTTCCCCGGTACCGACCAGTAACTTATTACATTT
>DINC01000376.1 GCA_002425885.1 Spirochaetia bacterium UBA5550
TGATAAAAGTATTATAAACTACAAAAAGAGTGTGACAGCATTATATTCATATTTTAGTTTATCTCATCCCCGTGCATACTTTATCAGGCTCAGTACATGAGCGGGAATCCATATTGAAAATATGTAAGGTTTAAACCGAGTAAAATGAAAACGCAGAAATGTATTATTCTTATAAATAGAGACAGAATAGATCTACTGGAAAAGAAAGTTTANNGATTCATACTGTGATGTGCAGTTTTTTTATCTTCCCGAAAGAAAGAGAAAAATAATCCCGCTATTTTACAAGAAAAGAACAATTGAACTGAATGATTTATTAAAAAGTTATAGCAACATACCTTTGTCAGAACAGCTTGCCATAAGGGTACCCGGGAAAGAGAAGAAAGATTTTGTTTTTTCACTTAACGCTGATTTTGATTCAGCTATTACTGAAAAGGTTCCGGTAATCTATATAGACAGATCGGAAACAACCGGCTCGCCGCTGACTGTAAAAGAGTATATTAAGAATGAGAGTTTTATAAATATAAGAATTGCTCTCTGCTATAAACAGACCTCATATTTATTATCTGAATCAAAACTGAAAATTGACCGGTGTTTTTTTCAGAATAATTTTTCGTTTCTTCGGCAGGTTCTCCCGGAAATATGCATTCAGGCGGTTAATAAATTTGCCGCGAGCTCCGGTAAACTTAAAGGAATTCCTTCTACTGATCGTAGCCCGGTTAATCAATCTGCTGTAATTATTTACTTCACCCTCATATTGTGCTATTTTCTGATTCCTTTTAGGCTGTTAAAGAAGGTTGTGGATTTTTTCTGTTTCTGGGAACAGTGGCATATAGGGGTAGTGGGGGATAATATTGATAAGATCATGTCATCTGATTTTAAGATAGATCATGTCAAATGGCTCCCGTCTGTCGGGCGGCACCGGTTTGTGGCTGATCCATTTGGAATTAAACATAATAACAGGCTTTATATATTTGCGGAGTTGTGGGATTCATTAAATCCTTTGGGGAAGATTGTTTGGGGGGATGAGTCTGACTCTTTCAGTAAATGGAACACTCTCTTTGATCATGAAACTCATCTCTCTTACCCGTTTTTGATCTCCGAAAAGGGCAAAATATTCTGCATACCTGAGTCTGCTGAACAGGGGGATTTTACTCTCTATACTTCTGAAAAATTTCCTGATAAATGGAATAAGGGGAAGGTGCTGTTTAAAGATTTCAGGATGGCTGATGCTTCTCTGCTGAAATGGGAAAATAAATACTGGCTCTTTGCAGCTAAGGCTAACGGGGATGCTGCTTATGAACTCTATATCTGGTTTTCAGATAAAATAAACGGCAAATGGAAAGCTCACCCCATGAATCCTGTGAAAAGAGATATAACTTCTGCAAGACCAGCAGGCCCTCCGTTTATCTTTAAAAATACAATATATAGACCTGCACAGGATTGCGCAGATTCCTACGGCAACAGGATTGTGGTGAACAGGGTGAGTGTATTGTCAGAAACAAATTTTCTGGAGGAGTTTGCCGGAGTTGTTAAGGGGCCTGGTAAATCCCCTTATCCAGACGGTATGCATACATTCAGTGTTATTGATGATGTGATTGTTGTTGATGCCAAGAGGAAGGTTTTTGCATTGTTTAATAGCAGAATTTTGTCTTACAAAATCAAAAGAGTGTCAAAGAAGATAATTGAGTTTTAGCAAAACGATTTTTAGGATTGGTTGTTAAAATATGGGGAATAAAGTATTCAATTAAACCGTACTCATCAATGGATAAAGAATTGTTTTATTTTTTGCCCCCTGTTTTTTAAATTTAAGTACTCTATTGTAAAAATCAATGCCGTGTTAGTCGGTTTTACCTTTTTCTGTATTACTGCGTGCGGGATTAATATTTTTAATATAGTTCAAATCTACCAGATATGCTGGCAGTTGAGAAGTGGTGTTACCAGATATTGGGGGAAAGGATACTCCTAAATAAAAAATAATAATTATTTGAGAGTATCAAATATGTCAAAAAGCAAGTAGAACATGCAGTCTATGAATGCAAGTATCATATTGAACTGGTGCCAAAATACCGGTACAAGATTTTTTTTAATGAGCTGAAAGTGACAATTAGAGATGAANNCAACGTTATGCTTGTGGATGAAAGTATATATAATTGAGGGCATGTATGTGCGATCATCTTCATTTAAGTTGCAGTATCGCACCGAAGTATTCAATAAGCGAATTAATAGGAACGCTAAAATGGAAATTGGCGATTTGAAAGTTCAATACATTTCTTGAAATGAGGGAACAGTATTGGGGAAGCCATTTTTGGAGCAGGGCTTATTTCGTAAGTACAGTAGGCCTGAACGAAGATAAAATTAAGCAGTATATCAAGNNAAGCAGGGTAAATTATTTTAAGTAAAAAAAGCCCTTATGCGGCATTTGAAGCATGATTATTTTTGTGGTATTGATATAATTCATTTTTTTGAAGGTATCATCAGGTTAAGTTTATGCAATCCGGAGACAAATCAAAAGTTTTTTTCAATACCTTTCTGATGACAGCGTCAGTCATCATAGAGAAGATCATCTTTTTTGCAGTAAACATAATAATAGCCCGCTATCTTGATTTGAACAATTATGGAGATTATACTGCAGCCCTGGCTTTTGCCTCATTTTTTTCATTTTTTACAGATTTTGGGATTAATGAAACCCTGATAAGGGAGCTTAACTATGAAAAAGAAAAGTGGGATACTCTTTTCAATGTTGTNNGAAAAGTTTTTATATCGGTTATCATTTTTTTTGTTTTCATTGGCGTTACATTTGCGACTGAGTATACTAATGATGTTATTAAGCTAATTGTAATATTCGGTTTTGTAAGATTCGGTGACGAATATATCAGGCTATATTACACCTATTATGAAGGGAAGGGAAAATATAGAATATCATCATTATATAGAATATTGTTTGCTTTTTTGTTTTTTTGTTCGGTAATCATTGTGGTTTTTATAAGTGGAGGCAGTTTTGACATAGCTCTATTCAGATTAGGAGTTGTGCTTTTGTTTCTTATTATTATGACTTATGCTATTTCAAGAGGTAAACTACTGAAGATAGACATCCAATACATAAAATCATTCGGCAGCAAAGCCCTCCCCTTTGGCTCAACTTTTTTATATTCTAATATAATCAATCAGGGGAACCTTGTTGTACTTCCTCTGATTCATGGTGCTGTATATGCCGCGATATTCCAGAATGCTTATTTATTTATATCAACATTGATGTTTATACCTGAATCATTTGGCCGNNTCTCTATTCAGATTTTTTAATTACCGGGATATTTGGGGAAAAATACAATGCTTCAATTTCGACACTTGAAGTGCTCACCCTTTCTGTCCCGTTTATTTTTAATGCCGGAGCATTAATGCTTACATCTCTTGATAAGCAGTGGCTTTACAGTTATATCTTGAGATACGTGGCTTTGTTGAATATAGTATTAAACATTACTTTAGGTTACTATTATCTGGATAAAGGTACAGCCGCTGCCATGACTATTACATTTTTTCTGATTTTTATCCTTTCGCATATTCTGATAGTTTTAAATTCACCGTTGTCGGTTTTCACAGCGGCTGTTTATTATATTAAAGGGGGAGCTATATTCTTTTTTTGCCGACTATCTCACCGCTATATATCTTTTGAATATGAGATTCTCTCCATTTTTATTATATCGTTAATCTATTTTTTTTTGAGTCTGTTGCTTCTGCTGACAAAAGATGATATAAGAATTGCAAGGGAGATTCTGTGGAATAAAAATAATGTGTAAAACTGGATGACTTTCACTGAAATACAGAGGTGAGATAGACATTGCGGTTTAAATTTTTATTAAATTAACACCCAGAGTGATTGATTAAGCGTAAGCGTCAAATTCCCCGCATCCCCTCTTAACATTCAGACAAAAGCATGTTAAAGTTTCCTGAAAAACAGGAGGCAACACATGCTCAACAACGACAAACAGCAATACTGGCAGAATCACATTTTGGAATGGAGCAAAAGCGGTAAAAGCAAAAAATCGTACTGTAGCGATAATGGATTATCCTATTGGAATTTTATATGCTGGAATGGGAAGCTGGCGAGTGAGTCTTCGTCAGATCAGAGACTGATAAAGGTCCCCGGAATCACATCCTGTAATAAAAATATTTCGGGCGGAGGCATAGAAATATTAACCGGCAACCAGTTGAGAATATGTATCCCGGAAGGTTATGACTCAACAACTTTAAAGAGATTGCTCTGCGATCTGGGGGTGCTGTCATGATACCCGATTTAGATCAGGTATGTATATATATAAAGCCCGGATCAACAGATATGCGCAAACAGATAAACGGCCTTGCACTGTATGTCTCACAGGAGATGAAAAAGCAGTCGATGAACGGAGATATATATCTCTTCTGCGGCAGCGGCAGGACTTTGCTTAAGGCCATCTACTGGGATCGCAATGGGTTCTGCATGTGGCAGAAAAGACTTGAGCGTGATCGCTTCCCATGGCCCCGTACAGAGGAAGAGGCAAAAAAGATAACGAGTGAAGAGTTGAAAATGCTGCTGCTTGGAATAGATTTTTTTAAAGCGCATCAGACATTATATTTTTCAGCGGTCTCATAAAAAAATGCTATTAATAAAAACAGCGTTGTATAATATGTATCGCATGACACTCGATATAACGACATTGCCAGATGATCCGGAACTGCTGAAGGAACGGATTGCCGAGCTTGCATCAGAGTTAGATTCTCTCTCATCAACATGCAATGAGCTTGCATCAAAGAATGATTCACTCTCGTCAGCGAGAGACATGCTTGCATCAAAGTACGATTCACTTGAAACAGAATACAAATCACTCGAAGAGAAGTTTAAAATATTGCAGAGAAAATTCTTCGGCAGGTCAAGTGAAAAGCTGACAGTATTTGACGAGACGCAGGGCCTCCTCTTTAACGAAATTGAATCCGGAGCGGTAAAAGAACCTGAAAATGATGAATCTGTTCAGGAAGAGATTTTTGAAAAGACAGTGGTAAAAGAACATTCCCGCAGAAAGTGCGGAAGAAAAGCTCTCCCCGCAGATCTTCCGCGCGAAATCGTAGTGCATGAAATGTCAGAAGAAGAAAGGCTATGCCTCTATTGCAGCAAAGAAAGAAAAGAGATAGGCCGCGAAACAACAGAAGAATTGGTAATTATCCCGGAGCAGATAAAAGTCAGGCAGCATGTATATATCAAGTATGGCCCGTGCTCATGTGATGATTTTCTTGCATCGTGCAGCAGTGAGATAATAAAAGCACCGGCACCAAAGCGCATGATTCCCGGCAGTATTGCAAGTGCTGAGCTTCTGGCATATGTCGCAGTTTCAAAGTTTGTCGATGCACTGCCATTTTACAGACAGTCTAAAATATTTGATCGAATCGGCGTAGATCTGTCGCGGGCTACAATGTGCAACTGGATGATTGAAGCGCATGAAAAAATGATCTCTTTTCTTGAGCTGTTTAAAGATGTCATGAAGACCGGGCCTTTTATACGGATGGATGAAACAACTGTGCAGGTTCTGCGTGAAGAAGGACGCAGTCCCTCTTCAAACTCGTATATGTGGGTCGCACTCGGCTATCCTGTGAGGAACCGTCCGCTGATTTTGTATGAATATCATTCCTCACGCTCCGGCGATATACCCTGTTTAATTCTTGAAGGTTTTCGTGGTTATCTGCAGACCGATGGTTATGACGGGTATAACCGTGTAGTTGCGCAAAACGGAATAACACATGTCGGCTGCATGGCTCATGTGCGCAGGAATTTCTTTGATGCTGCAAAGGCGAATAAAAAAGAAGGCCGGGCTCACAAGGCTCTTGTTTATATTCGTAAAATTTATGAAATTGAGAGTCAGCTAAGAGAAAAAAATCTGTCTGACGCTGATTTTGTCCGTCAGAGAAAATCAGCGGTTATCCCTTTGCTCAATGATTTTTACGAATGGCTCATTCGCGCCAGAAATGAAGTTATTCCAAAAAGTTCAACAGGTAAAGCCGTAAACTATGCCCTTAATGAATGGCACAAAATTATACGTTATACCAATGAGGCTTTTTTAACGCCGGATAACAACGCGGCAGAAAACGCAATTCGTCCTTTTGTTGTTGGCCGTAAAAACTGGCTCTTTTCCAATACTCCGCGCGGAGCGAACGCCAGCGCGATGATGTACAGCCTTGTTGAGAGCGCTAAAGCAAACAGCCTGGAACCTTATGCGTATCTGAGCTTCCTGTTCTCTGAGCTTCCATTGGCATCAACCAGAGAGAATATGATGATGCTTTTGCCATGTTTTATCACAAGCGAAATGCTTGGCAGAAAGAGTTCTGGTATGCGGGGAATTTGACGCTTACCCGGATTCTCAACATGAGCATTGAATCAATCTGTAATTCGAAATACTCTTCCTGTGCAGAATATTGCCCTCTAAGTTCAATGAATGGGGTTGCAGGGTAAACGTCAAATTCCCCCCATTGGTTTCAGGAGGGGATGCGGAGATTTTGACGATTACTCTTCTGCGGCAGCCGCAGGACTTTGCTTAAGATCATCTACTGGGAGCGCAATGGGTTCTGCATGTGTCAGAATAGACTTGAGTGTGATCGTTTCCCATGGCCCTGTACTGAAGAAGAGGCAAAAAAGATAACAAGTGAAGAGCTGAAAAAGCTGTCGCTCGGAATAGATTTTTTTAAAGCGCATCAGACATTACATTTTTTAGCGGTTTCATAAAAAATGTTATTAATAAAAACCGCGTTGTATAATATGTATCGCATG
>DINC01000381.1:0-13090 GCA_002425885.1 Spirochaetia bacterium UBA5550
CATGACGCTCTACAGCAGATACATTATTTTCTTATGGACATATAATTCCACTGCCATAAATCTGTAAGAAATAATTTTAAAAGAGGTTTTGCAAATGCCTGTAATTACCGTAGATAAATCGAAATGCAATAAAGACAGACTCTGCGTGATGGAATGTCCAATGCAGATAATAGTAATGAAGAAAGATGCCGAAGCACCGGAGTCTGCTCCGTATGCTGATGCAATATGTATAAACTGCGGACACTGCGTTGCTGTATGCCCCACAGGCGCACTGAGCCTCAGCACAATGAAAGCTGAGGAATGCGAGAAGATAGATGCGAACTGGAATCCCGGCGCTGATGTAATTGAAAGCTATCTGAAAGCGAGAAGATCTATCCGCAGGTTTAAAAAGGATGCTGTTGATAGAGAAAAACTTGAACGGCTTATGAAGATAACATCATTTGCTCCGTCAGGCCACAACTCACGCCCTGTTGAGTGGATCGTTTTTTCTGACAGAGATAAAATCAAAGCGCTTGCGGAACATGTAATTGAATGGATGAATTCCATGAAGGAGAGTTCTCCACAGGTTGCAAAAGCAATGCACTTTGACATGATCACAAAAGCATGGGACGCAGGTATTGATGTAGTGACTTATAACTGCCCTGTTGTAATGATTGCCCATGGTAAAAAAGCTAATCCCAATACAGGAGCAGGATGCACAATCGCCCTTGCTCATCTTGAAATCGCGGCTCCGTCACTTGGCCTTGGGTGCTGCTGGGGCGGATTCTTCACATGGTGCGCAATGGTTTACAAACCGCTCCAGGAAGCGCTGAATATACCTGCCGGTAATGTTGTACAGGGTACAATGCTTGCGGGTTATCCGCTGTTCAAATATCACCGTATACCGAAAAGAGATTCAGTTATTGAATGGAGATAATCAATGTCTGCTGATAAAGGTGATTTCTATCTTGTTAAATCGGAATTCAACATTGTAGTATATTTTCTTTACATTATACTTGTTGTGTTTGCGGGAGCTGCCACTTTCCGGTTTATCCCCCAGATGATTAACAGTCCTGAGGTTAAAGGTGTTCCCCTTTATATACTTCTCTTCAGCTTCGGGATATTTGACATCTTCGCAGTGATTCATCCTCTTAATTCATGCTTTAATGTTTTTTATGACGGAGAATACCTCTTATATAAATGGACATTTATTCCGCGAAGCATAAAGATCCATGCGGAAAAAATTGAGGGTTTCTACACAATGAAGGTCCCGTCACGGCATGACGAATATCTCACTGCATATCCGGTTTCAGATGGAAAAATTCTCCCGGCAATTTCTTCTTTTTACTTTGATAATTATGATGATATAGTGAAACAGCTCCCCGGTGTGGAGATTGCGAGGATCAGGTTCTCATGGAGTTCGTACTTCAATATGGCAGTTCTTGGGAAGAAACCGGATTAATGCGTTCCTGAATCCTTAATAAAAAAAGAGAAGGCCGATAACCTTCTCTTTTTTACCTTTATTGCAGCAATAATCTACTGAGGAATTTTCCCCACCTTTTTCTCATTATCCCAGAAAGGAGATATCCGCAGCAGGGTATCAATTACATCCGGGAGTTCCCTGAGAGTATAATCTATTTCATCTTCAGTGGTGTACCTGCTTAGACTGAATCTTACTGAGCCGTGTATCTTCGAAAAAGGAAGATTCATCGCGCGCAGTACATGCGAAGGTTCAAGAGAACCGCTTGAACAGGCAGAACCTGTGGAAACAAAGATCCCTTTCCTGTCGAGATAAAGAAGAATCGATTCACCTTCGATAAATTCAAATGACACATTCAGTGTGTTAGGTGTTCTCTTATCAGGAGAACCATTCAGTGTTGATGTCTTAATATTTGTGAGAATACCATTCTGAAGTTTATCACGAAGAGCTGCGACTTTCGGCATATCTTTCAGGTGTTCCATTGCCATTTCTGCGGCCTTACCCATACCGACAACTCCCGGGACATTTTCTGTTCCGGGGCGCCTCCCCTTCTCCTGGTGACCGCCGAAGATCAAAGGTCTCATCCTTGTGCCTTTGCGGACATAAAGTGCTCCTACACCTTTAGGGCCGTGAAACTTATGAGCTGAAATTGAATAGAGATCACAGTTAAGTTTACTTACATCAACAGGGATCTTACCAGCAGCCTGCACTCCATCAATATGAAAAGGAATTCCTCTCTCTTTAAGAAAAGCTCCTATCTCCTCAACCGGGTTTATTACCCCTGTCTCATTATTGGCATGCATTATCGAAACAAGAGCTGTTTCATCATCAACTGCATTTTTCAGAAAATCTATATCAACTACACCGTCACTTTTTACAGGCACATATGTTACCCTGTAACCCTCTTTTTCAAGCTGTGCACACACGTTAAGTACAGCAGGGTGTTCAGTGGCAGATGTAATTACGTGCTTTTTATCTTTATAATAGGATGTGATGCCCCTTATTGCAAGGTTATCACTTTCAGTAGCTGTACCTGTAAGTGTAATTTCAAAATCGTGCTCAGCACCAAGAAGACGTGCTATCTGGTTCCGGGCATTCTCCATGTTCTTCGCGACACGGCCTCCGAAGTAATGCATGCTTGAAGCATTACCATACATCTCTTTGTAAAAAGGGAGCATTGCCTCAAGGACTTCAGGGGCAACCATTGTTGTTGCATTATTATCAAGGTAAACCTGTCTTTCCATAGTTATCTACACACGCTTTATTGTAATACTTTTAGATACATTATTACGGAGCTCTTCCAGTACAAAATTATCAAGGGTCATCTGTGCTGTCATGCATGAAGAGCATGCCCCCCGAAGTCTCACCATGACCTCGTCACCATTTATATCAACAAGCTCGATATCCCCGCCGTCCCTCTTAAGGCCCGGCCTGATAACATTATTGATAACTTCCTCAACTTTCTTCATCTTCTGGAGATTGGTCATCGGCTCATCAGAACATGAACAGCTCTTTGTGGCGCATCTCCCCTTCTCCTCTTCAATTATATCTTCGATTTTCGGAATACAGGTACCGCATACAGTACCAGCGCCGGTGAGCTCCATCATGTCATCGATGTTCATTACACCTTTTTCATGTACAGCTTTACGGATCTCGTCATCAGTAATGTTCATGCAATGGCAGATAATCTCTCCATGAGGTTCATCTTCAACCGGGGGCTTTTCACCACGATAATCAGCTATTGCATTTGTCAGAGCTTCGGATCCCATTACAGAACAGTGTATCTTTTGATCCGGGAGTCCGCCGAGAAACTCAACTATATCTTTGTTGGTAATCTTTTCAGCCTCTTCAATGGTTTTCCCTTTAATCATCTCGGTGAGAGCTGAAGATGAAGCAATGGCGCTGCCGCACCCGAAAGTTTCAAATTTCGCATCAGCGATAATTCCATTATCAACTTTTATATATAGGGTGAGAGCATCTCCGCAGACAACACTCCCCACATGACCTACGCCATCAGCGTCATCTATCTTGCCGACATTAATAGGATTTGTATATAATTCCTTAACTTTATCAGTATATTCCCACATAAGCTTCCCCGAACTTTATAATCTGCACTAATAAATATTACAGTTTCCACAGATAATTAATATAACAACTCTGTCAAGATATTGTTACATATAATCATAAAAATAGTATTCATCTGTTTATTGAATAAAATTTATTACATCATAAAAGCGTAATTCAGATTCCTTCCCATGTCTCCATGCCTGTGAGAGTAAAACGCCCGGTGATTTTTCAGATTACAGATCCCTGAATTAAAAATTCTTGTTTCATCAACCCCCTCTTTTTTAAGGGATTTTTCAACGCTCTGCCACAGGTTGACAAAGAGCCTGCCATCTCTCTCGACAGTTTCATCAGAGAAAAATTTTGCAACATCACTGTTCACTTCATAAGAATCAGGCCCGATTGAGGGGAGAATAAAAGCATACATATTTTCAGGTTTAGAGCCGTAAATTCTGGCAATATCTCTCACGCATCTGCCGGAAATATCAAGAAGCGTCCCCTTCCATCCGGAGTGTACTGCTCCAAGAACCCTTTCCACCGGGTCATAAATAAACACCGGGACACAATCAGCTGTTCTAATAACAAGGCATATACCGGGAAGGGCTGTTATGAGTCCGTCAGCTTCAGCAACCGCAATCTGATCTTCCGACGGCTCAGAAACCACATGGATTATTGAATCTCCATGGACCTGTTCCAGCATTACAACTTTCCGGGAATCTATACCTGTTATCTTTTCAAGGATTGACTTTTCAATCTTTCGTATTTCACCGCGGGAAACATTATAATCAGAGGTATTTATTGCACGTCCGGCTACGCCTCCGGAAAATCCGGGAGGGCCGCCGTTTATTAAGTAATCGCCGGAGATAGTTTGGATTAATTCAGACATTAGAACAGACTCCATGATTAAAGAGTCAATCCGCCTTATAAATTATCAAGAATTTTTTTAAGAAGAGTTAATTAAAGAAGAGGCTTACTTTTCTCCCCCCTTATTAAGAAGAGTAATGAATAAACTTGCAATTTTTTTCATATGGGCAACCCCCTCCTCCCTTGTGCGTCCTGGATATTTACCGAATGTAAAAACAATACCGTTTAACACGGAGAATATAAGGTGCGTAACAGCTCTAATATCAGGCATATCGGTCTCTTTTTCAAGTATCCGGTCAAAAATACTGAAAAGTTCCCTTGAAATGACTTTAAGCTCATCAATAGATTCCTGTGTCCTGAACTTACCATCCATAACACAGTGCTGAACTATACGCATATAATCGTAATTATCGATCATCTCCTCCATGTAGCGCACAGCAATCTTGTCCAGAGTGTTATCGCCGGAGCTTATCATTTCATTCATGATATCCACTGCACGCTGGAATCCCCTTAGAGAAACCGCCACATAAAGACTCTCTTTATCAGGAAAATAAGTATATATTGAACCGGGAGATATACCAACCTCACGTGCCAGATCTCTCATATTAACATCATCAAAGGGCTTTTCTGAAAAAATCTTCTCTGCTACATCAAGAATCAGGTTCTTTTTCTGTATTTTCTCCTGTTCTTTAAGATCCATGAATCTATTTGTCTCAGTCATTCTACTACCTGCGGATATTGATTATTATAATTAAAGTAGTTTACCTGCTTAAATGGCAAGAGAAAAATCTGTTTTTGAAAATTCTATTTAAATTGCTGAATATTATTTGACTATNNATTTATTACATTAAACAGTGTTCAGTATAAAAGACAACGTTTAACGGGGGTCCCATGAAAATACACAGCTTAAACGGATATATAAATACACTTTTTATTGCTGAATATGAAGATTATCTCCTGCTGCTGGATGGGGGCTCCCCTGCTGATGTTGATCTTATTGAAAAATTCTGCATTGAAGAGTTAAACAGGCCTGTTTCCAACATAAAACTTGCCATAGTATCCCACATGCATCCTGACCATTCAGGAGCAGCACCTATTCTCCGCAAAAAATACGGCACGCGAATAGCTGCCTATAAAAACATCGATGAATGGTACTCCGGCCCCACAGGGTGGTTTCAGCACAAACTGGACTGCCTTATGGCGCAGATTGTTGCAGTAAAACATAAGACAAAAATCAGAAAAGTTTTCAGTAAACGTATTACAGGGCCTGACTACCTGATGAGCGACATGGAACCTCTCCCCTTTTTCAATGACTGGAGAGTAATATATACACCGGGCCACACAAGCCATGATATTGCTGTTTTTAATGAAGAGGAAAAGATTCTATACTGCGGAGACAGCATAATTGAAGTCAGGGGACGGGTCTATCTTCCTCTCCCTGTAATATTCAGAAAAAAAAATGAAACACTCCTACAGGAAGATGGGGGAGCTTGGAGCGGAACAGATACTTATTCCGCACGGCAGCTGCATCGATTCAGCCGGCAGCGGGGAGATCTTTGCAAGGATGGAAAAACTTCTGGAGGAGCCGCCGAACAGGATAAGGCGCAGGGTTCATTATTTTTCAATTTGGTCACCTGAGATATGGAAACCAACCATAAGGAGGTTACTTTTTCAATAAGGAGTAAACTGAACTGATTTTATGATTATTAAATACCCCTGGATATGTAGTTTTAAAAAACAATTGACCTATGCAACAGTCTGTGTTAAATTAAATCCAGACAGTCTAGATTTAAATATTAACAAAAACGGCAGTATAAATATGAAAAAAAATATCTGGCAGATACAATCAGCAAAAAACCGTCTTTCTGAAGTCATAAATAATGCCGTTAAAGGGGAGCCGCAGATGATAACAAAACATGGTGAACCCGTGGCATATTTAATCAGTGTCCAGACTTATAATAAAAAAATATCCGGAGAGAAACTTAAAAAGAAGATCCTGTTAACCCGCCCTCACAGGGAGATTAAACTGAACCTGCCCCGGGATAACGATCCGGGGAGAGATGTAAAACTATGAGCTTTATACTGGACACCTGTGTGATTTCTTAACTTATTTCAAAAAAACCGGATAAAAATGTTACAGACTGGTTTGACCGATGTGAAGAAGATCAGCTTTATATATCTTCACTTACACTGGGAGAACTAAAGTTCGGGATTGATACTCTGCCGGAAGGACGGAAAAAAAAAGATCTTATTCTCTGGTTTGAAGATATCATTAATGCGTATAAAGATTCTACGCTTGCTGTAAATGACAGCATCTGCCTTAGATGGGGAGAAGAAAGAGCACGGCTTAAAAAGAAGGGGATACAGATATCAGTGATAGATGCAATGATTGCATGCACTGCAATCGAACATAATTTTACACTTGTCACAAGAAATACTTCTGACTTTAAACACTTATCAGTTAATCTGCTTAATCCATGGCTGTAAGACGGCTAAACAGGAAACAATAAAAGCCGTGAGATTTCTACCCGTTTCAAAACAGCGCCACATCATGCCTGACGCGACCGGTAAAACCTGAAACTTTTCTATAGCCTGCATTTTTAAGCATTGCAATGGCAGCATCATATCCCCTGCATACATCGTCCGGCGAATGAGAATCCGACCCCAGAGTAACAGGGACATTCTCCTCAAAAAAAATCTTTATTATACTCTCTGAGGGATATATCTCCTTCACAGGTTTATACAATCCGGAGGTATTTATCTCAGCGGCAATTCCGTAATCCGACATCTTCTTTGCTATGCGTCGTATAACAGGCGACATGTCGCTGCTGCATCTGTGGCCGAATTTTTTGATTAAATCAAAATGTCCGATTATATCGCAGAATTTTGAATCAACAAGAGATTCAACAATCTCATAAAAATCGATGTAGATATCATCAATCGGGCGTTCTTTGTACCTGCTCTGCTGGTCCGGATTATCAAATCCCCAGTCACCCATGTAGTGTACCGAGCCTATAATAAAATCTATCCTCGAGTCTGATAGATACGAATGTTCGAAAGTTTCGAAACGGGGGAAGTCAACCTCAAAGCCAAGCTTAACATCAATGGAACTGCTGAATTTCCCCTTAAGTGCAAGCACATCATCTATATAAACTTCAGCCTCTTCAGGGAGCATGGAAATACCTTCACGGAGATGTTCCGGGAGAGGAGCATGGTCGGAAAAACCGAACTCCCTGACGCCGTTTTTTATTGCTGCAAGAACATACTCCTCCATGCTCCCGTCGGCATGGCCGCAGAGTATTGTATGATTATGATAATTTACCATTTTTTCAGTAACCGTGCCTGTAGTAGAAATACGAGATGTCGTTAAGAGCGATATACTCCCTGTTGCTGATGGTGTCCCTCTTTATAAAAAACTTATCGGACTCCCCATCTCCATCAGGAGTAATAATCGCAAGTATATTCCACAGAAGCGGAATCTTCCCGGCGCCTGATGAATTTTTTCTGTCAATGGAGTCCTCGATGATCTTGCTGTCCATGAGATGTTCAAGGCTGACGGATATAAACCTGTCATTGCCGCTTCTCTCCCCTGACTGCCCGCCCGGATGAGCAAGATAAAGCACAAGTATCTTTTTCTTTTTAAGATAAAGAGCGGCCAGCTCAACATTTCCCGCCTCAACATACCTGGGACGCAGAACAATTTTTTCAACCTTCTCAAGATCACCCTTATAAGGATAAAACGAGAGGAGAAACCTCAACCTGTCGGGAGTCATTATCAGAGTCTGATTCCCCGGATAGCCTAACTCAGGATAGATTATATCAATTGAAAAATCTCTTGTTTTATACCTGTCTGTGATGTACAGGGTACTCTTGTTATCAGAAATAAGCGTATCAATATCAGATACGAGATCTGAATCTATATCCAGTATCTCGCTGTCAACCCCCTGCCTTGATGCTCCGCTGCAGTTGTAGTATTCCCTGATATCAAACATCTTTTTTGCCCCTCTATTTATTTCCGAAACCCATTATCTCGCTTATAAGAGCCCAGGCTTCCTTTCTCTTTGCGTCATATTTCGACAGAGAGTCATTGCTCCCTGTTCTCACATATTCCATGAGGTTATTCCCCTCATCCATTATAAGCTGAAAGCACTTCATCAGTTTGCGGACAAACTCCATTTCACTTTCAGGAATATCACCTCCATCTATCATCTTCTGAAGGTATTCCCTTTGAACTCCGGCCTGGGCCACAACCGAACTGACGAAAGAGGTTGACTGGTCCTTCGAGTAAACATTTTTAGTATAGGAATCAGCAATCACCCCTATGGAAAGATAGGAAAGATAAAGATTCGAAGCAGTGGAAGCTCCTATAGCCTGAAGCTGAAGGTCACTGGCCATTGCCGATGCTGCAATAAAAAGACTTACTATAAAAGCCGCTGCTCTCTTTTTCATCTGATTCCTCCGGTTATTATTTGTTACGCCTTTCCAGCAGAGCCGAGTACATTTATGTTTTTATGCTTATAGAGCTCCTTTAACGCATCCCTTGCAGGGCCTAAATACTTGCGCGGGTCAAACTCACCCGGATTCTCTTTCAGGACTTTTCTTATTGCAGCTGTCATTGCGAGTCTTCCGTCAGAGTCGATATTGATTTTGCACACAGCGGATTTGGCAGCCTCGCGGAGCTGGCTCTCCGGTATACCGATAGCGTCATCCATCTTTCCGCCGCATGAGTTTATAATCTCAACAAGATCATGAGGAACAGAGGATGAACCGTGCAGAACGATAGGGAATCCGGGGATCTTCTTTTCAATTTCATGAAGTATATCGAGCCTGATCTTCGGATCTGTTCCGGGCTTGAATTTATACGCGCCGTGAGATGTTCCGATTGCTATTGCCAGTGAATCAACTCCGGTTTTGGATACGAAGTCCTCAACCTCTTCAGGCTGCGTAAAAACGTGTTCCTCAGCATGGACATCATCCTCAACGCCCGCGAGAACTCCGAGCTCACCCTCAACTGTAACATCATGCTTATGCGCGTAAGCCACAACCTTTTTTGTAAGCTTTACATTCTCCGCGTATGTAAGATGCGATCCGTCAATCATTACCGAGGAGAATCCTGTGTCGATACAGCTTTTGCAGAGTTCGTATGAATCGCCGTGGTCAAGGTGGAGAACAATGGGTATCTTCTTCCCGAGATCTTTTGAATACTGCACGGCCCCCTCTGCCATATATCTCAGCAGAGTCTGATTTGCGTATTTACGCGCACCTGCAGAAACCTGAAGTATAACGGGGGAGCTTGTCTCAACGCATGCCATGATTATCGATTGAAGCTGCTCCATATTATTAAAATTATAGGCAGGAATTGCATATCCGCCCTTTACTGCTTTTTTAAAAAGATTTTTTGTATTAACCAGTCCCAAGTCCTTGTAGCTTACCATTTATATTCCTCCATTAATAACAGACCTGACCTTAAACTCAATTTCACGCCATGATGTCTGCGGGAATTTTTTTCAGGAGCGGGCTCTCTGAATCCTTTGAATAGATGAGTTCTGCAGCAAGTCTTTCCTATAAAATAANNAATAACAAAATATTATACCTCTTACCAGCCGCCCCTGTCAATTTAATTTTTACAGAGCCGCCGTGTATCAATTAATAACAATTTTATTAAAATGAATCAAAAAAAACAGAGGTATAACGAAAAAAAATAAATAAATCTTGCGTTAGGGAAGCTCAATTAAAATATAAAAAACCTCACCCCCTTAATCCCCTTATCCTTGAGGCGAGGGGGAGATTATTAGAAGGTACTGAAATGAGAAGTTCCTCATATAAAGCTAAAGTCGCCCTGCTTACGGCCATGGTTATCTGGTCAACATCTTTTGTTGTACTGAAAGCCGTTTTCAAAGTTTATGACCCTATGTTTGTAATATGGGGGAGACAGATTCTTGCATCAATTGCGTTCCTTTTTGTAATTAAAAGACTCTGGAAAAAATGCAGTTATAAGCCTGGCGACATTAAATATCTCCTGCTGATGTCGCTTTTTGAGCCTTGCCTCTACTTTGTTTTCGAAGCAATGGCCATAGTTAACACAACAGCTTCACAGGCGGGGATGCTCACATCTATGCTGCCGCTCCTTGTGGCTGTTGCGGCCTTTTTCACACTTAAAGAGCGGACTACTCCCCTTACATGGATCGGCTTTTTAACAGCAATAGCCGGGGCTGTTGTTCTGAGCGGATTCAGCGAAGTGACAGAGGAAGCACCGAACCCCGTACTTGGAAATTTTTTTGAATTCATGGCAATGGTATGCGCCACAGGTTACACCATCTCCCTGAAAAAACTGAGTGCAAGATATAACCCGTTTTTTCTCACAGCAGTGCAATGCTTTGTGGGTTCAGCTTTCTTTTTCCCTTTAATATTTATCTCAGGAAAAGGCCTGCCTGCTGACTTTGTGCTGATGCCTGCTCTGGGTATAATCTATCTCGGCATAGTGGTTACAATAGGAGCATACGGAATGTACAGTGTGGGGATAAGCAGTGTGAAAGCAAGCACTGCTGCGGCATTCGTTAACCTTATTCCTGTATTTACAATTTTCTGGGGATGGTTATTTCTCAGTGAGACAATGAATATATTCCAGTACGGCGGGTGCGCCCTTGTATTCTTCGGAGTTTATTTGAGCCAGAGGAGATGAGTAATATATGAACACAGAACATTCATTAAAAAGAACAGCTTTAATCGCTTCAGCAATGAGCGCTTTTCTTCCTCCGTTCATGATATCATCAACAAATATCGTTCTCCCCTCCATAGCGAACGATTTCAACATGAATGCTGTTCAGGTCAGCTGGGTGGTTACCTCATACATCCTATCATCTGCGGTGTTTCTTGTGCCCTTCGGGAGGCTCTCTGACATAGTGGGGAGGAGAAAGATCTTTACATACGGGCTCTCTGTTTTTACTCTCTTTACGCTGTTAATAGGGCTCACTCCTGCCAACAGCACGCTGCTCATTACGCTGCGTTTTCTCCAGGGTTTCGGCAGCGCCATGATCTTCAGTACAGGGATGACCATCATAGTTTCAGTGTACCCTCCTGACCAGAGAGGCAGGGTTCTGGGCATCAATGTTGCCTGCGTTTACTTAGGCCTTGCAGTTGGCCCTTTTATCGGAGGGGTACTCACAGAGCATTTCACATGGCGCAGTGTTTTCCTCTCAACAGCGTTTATCGGTGTTTTCCTCGCTGCATTTACATCTCTGAAACTTAAGGGGGAGTGGGCAGACGCTAAGGGTGAAAAATTCGATTTTTTGGGCTCCCTTATTTACGGTATTTCCCTGGTGACACTTATGATGGGATTCACAAGGATTCCTCAAGTCACAGGCTTCACCCTTGTTGCTGCGGGGATCGCGATGTTCATAATCTTCGCAGTTTATGAATTACGGATTGAGCACCCTGTACTTAATTTCAATATATTCAGAAGCAGCAGAATTTATACCCTCGCAACAACTTCAGCTCTTATAAACTACAGCGCCACATTCGGAGTGGGGTTCCTCGTAAGCCTCTATCTTCAGACAGTGAAGGGGCTCTCACCATTACAGGCAGGCACTGTTATGCTGGCGCAGCCTGTTATACAGACAATATTTTCTCCGGTGGCGGGGAAACTTGCTGACAGTAAGGACCCGCAGGCAATCGCTTCAGCAGGCATGGGTATAACAGCGCTGGGCCTTGCTATGCTTACTTTTGTGCAGGCTGATACCGGGCTTATATACATTATTGTGACGCTCTCGGTGCTTGGTTTCGGATTCGCCTTTTTCTCCTCCCCCAACACAACTGCTGCGATGAATTCCGCAGAGAAAAAATATTACGGAGTGGCATCCAGTATATTGGGCACCATGAGGCTTCTGGGGCAGATGTTCAGCATGGGTATATCCATGATTGTATTCACGGTTATTATGAAGGACGCGAAGATTATTCCGGAAAACAGCGGACTCTTTATGCAGAGCGCGAAGATCATATTCATTGTTTTTGCGGTTTTATGCTTCGGGGGAATATTTCTGAAAACGCGGAAAAAGTAAACACCCCATCATCGGATTTTGTTTACTTCTTCCTTTATATGCGGGTCAAGAGTTCCGAGAGGCCAGGTTCTCTCAAAGGACCTGCGTAAAAGATCATCTACATCATCTTTTATACTCTCTTCGATACTGTAAAGCCCCAGGGACATCCATCCGCCCGATACAAGATCAAAATCAAGTTTCAAAGAAACACCATCCGGCAGATGCGACTGGTATTTAAAATCATCAATCTCAACATGGTGCCATGTTTCAGTGATTGACTGCCCGTATTGTATTTTAATAAAATAATTCCCGGCAGCAATGTGGAGATTAATATTGAGGCTCCCCATATTATCCGAGACTGAAATTATTTCACTAAAACTGTAAACCGGGACAAGCTTCGCAAAAATTGAAACCAGTACATATACAAGTGTCCGGGCATCCTCCCTGTCACAATTCCTTATGATATCAGGTGAAAGCAGATCAAGCTCAGCTGCATCAGTGCCCCTTATTCCCCTCATCTCCATCTCTACTGAGGCCATAAATTCTCCTTATTTTATAATAAAAATTTTTTATGCCTGAATTTAATTTTTTTAAAAAATTTTTGGAAAAAAATAAAATTCTATTGACTTAAAAACACCTATGTTCTAAATATGATTCATCAACGAGA
>DINC01000381.1:13166-16113 GCA_002425885.1 Spirochaetia bacterium UBA5550
TCAGATGTCTTTTTTTATGCCCGAAAATAACAGCAAAACCGCCTAAACTCAATTTACCCGCAGTTTACAAAAAATCATTCATTTAATTAAACAGAAACGAATCAGATTTTTTCTATGAGATTATTTCTGATTGCGTAGTAGGTTATTTCGGCATTATTTTTAAGGTTCAGCTTCTCCAGAATCCTCGCTCTGTATGTGCTTACAGTTTTAACGCTAAGGAACATTTCGTCTGCGATTTCAGATACTGTCATCCCACCGGCAATTTTTAGAAAAACCTCGTGCTCCCTATCAGTGAGAGATTCGTGAGGTGAAGCATCCTGGGTCATGTTTATATTCATTGCAAGTTTTTCCGCTACTGCGGGGCTGACGTAAGTTCCGCCCCTGGCAACTTTGTATATTGCCTCAACAAGTTCCTCAGGCTGCACATCCTTATTCATGTAGCCGCAGGCACCTGCTTTGAGCACACGTATTGCAAACTGCTCTTCAGGGTAGTAACTCAGTGCGAGTATCGGGGTTTTGTCACCGGAAGATCTTATCTGTTTTATGATCTCTATCCCGTTTCTGCCGGGCATGGAGATATCAATTACTATGACATCATAATGGTTCTTCTGAATCTCCTGAATCAGCTTCTGACCATCAGAGGCTTCACCTGCAACAACCATATCATGTGCGCCATCAAGGAGCTGCTTAATACCCGCCCTGATTATGATATGGTCATCAGCAATTATAATTTTTATCACAGACAAACCCCGGTTAAAATTTTTTATTGAATTAAATACAAAATTGTTCTTTAAATCATATTATTTACATCGTTCCAAGAGTCAATTTTTAAATTATAATTACACTTTCAGCCTGTCAATTTCAACAAGCCCTTCAATTTCATGATTTATCTCAGCCATTGCTGCTGCCATCTCCTCTGTAGCAGTGGTCACTTCTGCGGTTATACGCGCTATATCATCAAACTGCCTGTTGACGCCTGCAAAGGTATCTGTTATCCTCCTGTGAGCCTTTTTTATTTCTACAGCAAAAGGCCCGATTTTTTTGACTTCAAGCTGTGCTGTTTCAGCAAGCTTTTTCACCTCACCTGCCACTACCGCAAATCCTTTCCCGGAATCTCCGGCACGTGCAGCCTCGATGGATGCATTAAGAGATAGAAGATTAGTTCTGTCGGCAATTTCTTCTATAGAATCAGCAACAGGGAGAAGTTTAACAGACAATTCATCCGCTTCAGTAATTATTACTGCGAGTTTTTCAAGTGCGTTTTTCTGTTCGCTGGAGAGTCTGTAGAGCCCCGCAGCCATTTCTGCTACAGCAGTATTGCTGGTTTCAAGTTCAGTAGTGGTAGAAGAAATGGAATGCGCCAGCCTGTTCTTTATCATGTATTCATCCATCAGAATATTCTTCTGATTTTTAAGTTCCTCCATAGCCAGGGCTACCTGCCTGCCGCTCTCCTCCAGTTTACGGTGTTCCTCTTCAAGTGTTTTCTGTTTGTAGACATAACAGCTTTCAGGTGTGTTTAAACCATTAAAGACAGCCACCGCCATTTCGCGGCAGGTCACGTAACCGCAGGCTCCGCAATTCAGCATATCCCCTTCACCCTCTTTCTTCATAATTCGCCAGACTGCTTCAAGTTCAGAATCATCAGGAAACTTCAGGGTATTATTTGATGTGAGGTCTCTGTAGCTGCAGCTATACAAATCTTTTTCCCAGTATTTTGAAATAACACGGTTCAGCTTTTTGATACTTGAACCTTCATCAGCAGTTTTATATAAAGTCTGCATCCTGTTTTTTCTCTTTTCCACTAATGATTCTATCCGGTCAAGAGACTGCCCGTTGATCAATGTCCCGGGTCCTCCGTTACATCCCTTTTCGCAGTTTAAACAATCAACAAGTAGAGGATTCGTCTTTTCTTTAATCGATTCGGAGAGAGAATCAAGGTAGGGATAAACTGAATGTACCCCTTCAATCTTTCTGGACATCCTCCTGATCCCGGGGAATTCCCTCTCTGCGGTTGCAATGAGCCCTCCGGGTGTTGAGAAGAGAACTCCCCTTTCAGCAGGAGGATTATCAAAATCATGTTCATTGAATGATGCGAGATTAATTTTACAGTTACTGAAATGATTCTCTATCGATTTATAAGTTACATTATATACAGTATCACTAAGTCCCGCAGAATCGAACTCTCTCTTCTTAGCATAGCACGGTGAAATAACTGCAACTCTGTGATCTTTGAAATCAGAGTAATATTTTTTTATCATTTGAATCGTATGGAGCATGGGGCTGAGCGCCGGGGCAAGATACTCAGCCAGTTCAGGTCTGTAAATCTCAATGTAAGTTACAACAGCAGGACAGGGCTGAGAAATCACTACCGGTGGTTTAACTTCTTTAATATATTCGATGTATGATTTAACTGTAAGCTCAGCACCGAAGCTGACATCAAAAACAGCTTCTATCCCGATTGACTTAAGCCAGCCGTTAAGCTTAAGATACATATCAGGAAAGCTGGCTGCTGCAGAGGGCGCCACAATCGCCACAAACCTGTTCCCCTTCTTTATATCAGCAATAAACCTGTCAAAATCATCAATCCCTATGCGGGCATTATGAGTACAGGCTGCAATACAGTTTCCGCATCCGATGCACATATCATCATTAATTTCAACTGCGTCGCCTGTAATATTATTACAGTATTTCACAGGGCATGCTGTTATACACGCATGACATTTAACGCATTTTTCACTGTCGACATCTATAATTTTTGAGAGATGCATATTCCATTCCAGTTTTTATTTTTAATCATACCTTGAATATAATCTGAGTGATTTGGCATGGTGCCCTCTGACTTAATAGCTCTGAATTATAATCGCTCATATTTGATTCCAAAAGCGCCCTGACACATCAATGTCAATACTGATATTAAAAATTCAATTACCATCTTTTTGTCTTAAAG
>DINC01000381.1:16130-32039 GCA_002425885.1 Spirochaetia bacterium UBA5550
CAGAATGTTTATTTATACATAGTTCTACGGATCGATTAAGAAGTATGTATAAATCACACACTGAAATCTGGACATAAAAAACTTAGCAACCCCCACCTTGAGAACATCTTATTATTAAAGAGGTTCAGGTATTGTAACATCATACAGCCAATTAAAAAAATATGCGCCATCCCGGCATGTTAATGAGGGAGGCGCATCAATAATTTATAGTTTTCCTGCCGGTGTGTTCCGGGGGTGGAAATACCGGCAGGAGAGCCCCCTTAATTAAATTTAAAAGAACTACTTCTTCTCATACGGTTTGTTGCTGCTCAGCAGAGTCACCAGTAAACCGAATGTCAATATACATGCTCCCAGAAGGAATGTATATTTAGCGGCAATTGCCGGCGCATCTTTATAAGTATCCTTAAGCAGAGCAACCATCTGAGGCCCTACAATACCGCCGGCTGACCATGCGGTAAGAACAGTTCCATAAACAATCGCGTGCGTTTTAGAACCGAATACATCGAGAATAAAAGCCGGCATTGTACCAAAACCGCCGCCGTAGCAGAGAAGAACATAGCAAAGTACTAATGCGAATACCCATGCATTTGGAACATAGGCAAGAGTTATAAAACAGAGAATCTGTGTGCCAAGCATAACCCTGAAAGTCTGAGTCCTTCCGAGCTTGTCAGAGAGACCGCCCCAGAAAAAACGTCCCAGACCGTTAAAGATAGATGTAACAGCTATGAGCGTTCCGCCGTATGCAGCAAGTTTAAGCGGATCTGTACCCGGATTTGCCTTTGACCAGAGATCCTGGAACAGCGGAGACTGGAAGCCTATGATTGCAATTCCTGCCACGATATTACAGAAGAAGATTACCCATATTATAAAGAATCTCCCTGAAAGTATGGCATCTTTAGCCGGAAGATCATCAAGTGCAGATGAAGCTGCTGACGGTGCCGGAGGGTTATACCCTGTTGGAACATAACCTGCCGGAGGTGGTGTTATGAATGAGCCGATAGGCACTGTTAGTATAACAAAGAATATTCCGAGGTAAAGGAATACTTTTACAAGAATCGCCTGCTGTGCTGCGGGATCAACCGCTGCAGCAAAATTGAACGCGTTGAGAAGCATCGGAGCAAAGAGCTTTGACATAAAGAGCGCACCGAGTCCAAAACCCATAACAACCATACCTGNNAAACCCTTCTTGTCAGGGAACCATTTAGCAACAGTAGAAACAGGAGTTACATAACCTGTACCGAGACCGCATCCGCCGATTACACCATAAGTGAGAAACAGTAACGCAGGGCTCTGTGCTTTAAGAGCAAATGATGCAGTGATATAGCCGAGGCCGAAAAGCAGTCCGCCGATCATAGCCATCTTTCTGGGGCCGATTTTCGGCATAAGAACTCCACCCACAGCGGCAGAGAGACCGAGAAAACAGATTGCAAGACAGAAAGCCCATGCTGTCATACTCTGTGACCAGCCGAATGCTGTACTGAGCGGTTTCTGGAAAAAAGACCAGGCATAAGCTGTACCGAGACATATCTGGAGACATGTCCCCATGATGGCTATGAGCCATCTCTTTGAATCAAGGTTTGAGTTAACCATTATTCAAATCCTCCAATAGTATTAAATAAAATATTAGACCTGTTGCGAAACTTTGTTTCGCGCTTGCAGGGAAGTCCCTGCGGGGCTTATTAATGGGCTACGTCCCTTAAACCCCATTTTGATTATTGACTCCAATCAGTCTATTGTACAAGAACTGCTGTTATAAGGTAACCGGATGCCGGGAGTACTTTTAGCAGACTGCATAGCTCCGCCCGAACCTGTCCGGTTAAATTTTTTAAATTAACAACATCTTAATTCTTTTAAAAATTGTTCTTATGCCCTGATGAAAGAGGCAGTGAGACTTTAAGAACCGTACCCTGTTCAAAATTCCTTGAAACTGAAAAAGTTCCCTGGAAACTGAGAGCCCTCTCCCTCATACCTTTAAGTCCGAAGGAATCGGTTCTCTCCATATCTTCATCAGCAATACCACGCCCGTTATCGAGCACAATCAGGAAAACCTCAGAATCAGTTTTCTTAAGATTAACTATAACCTCCGATGCTCCTGAATGATGGATAATATTTGTCGTTGCCTCCTGGAAAATTCTGAAGAGAGCTGTTGTATAATCATCATCCAGTATTAAATCATCCGGCGAGCAGTTTACGCAGAATTTAACCCCTGTGCGTTTTTCAATGTCCCTGGCAAGCCATTCAATTGCTGCTGCTATGCCGAGATTATCGAGAACTCCGGGCCTCAGGCTTGTTGAGAGCTGTCTCAATGTTTTCATCGATACATCAATGAGATTATTCATATTTACCAGAGCGGGTTCAAGTTCCGCACACTGCTCCGGGAGCTGTCTCCTTAAAGTCTGTATTTCAAACCTGAGGTTTATCAGTTTCTGACCGAATTCATCGTGAATTGTCCTTGCAACCATTTTGCGTTCGCTCTCTCTTACATCCTGAAGGTGAGAGGATAACTCTCTCAACTCATCATTAGTCTTCGCCAGCCGGTTAATAAGTTTCCTGCTCTTTAAATAGTTGGCTATACGTTCAGAAACAGCATTTATAAAATCATTCTCAAGTTTAAGGTGATAATTACCTTCGGCAAGATTAGCCTGTTCATAGAAAACTTCAACTGAGCCCATCTCTTTTCCTTCAACGACTACAGGTGATTCAATCTTAAGATCACTCTCCGTAAAAACTGCGCTCTCGAAGATCATATCCAGGTAACTTATACGCACCTTCGCGTCACTATGATAAAGGGCTTTTTCTATACTGTCATGAGTATAACGGAGCACTGCCTCAACAGTGAGATCCGGGATATTCATTACATCTGAAATAAAGTACAGGCTCTTGAGCTCTTTAAGCAGAGTAAGAGCGTGATCATCACTTATAGAATTGTCAACATTCCCGGGTGAATCTTCAGATTTCGTGCCGGTAAAAATCTCCTCCATGAGGTATTTATGAATCGGCCTGAGTTCCGGGGAGATTTTCCTCAGAGCTCTTTCAAGAATAAACTTGTCAAGATTAAGTTCAGCTCCCGCAGAAAGAAGAATCACAGGAAGTTCAAGGAGCTGCGCTTTACGGACAAGTATAATTTCCTCATCCTTTTTCATAGCTGATGACCCGATAATAACAAGCTCCGGTGATTGAAGCAGTATCTTATCCAGATCTATACTTTCGCATGTTATAATTTCAGTATTATCATCAAGAATACTGAAGATCCTTTTCATCTTCCGCGAAACTGCCGCATCATTAAGTATGAGTATTACCCTGTTTTTCATAATTAATCCGTTAGATTTAATTATTAGACCTGTTGCGAAACTGCGTCTCGCGCTCGCAGAGTGGGTGCCCCTGCGGGGAGGCTTTTAAAGGGGCTGCGCCCCTTTAACCCCACTCAAAAACATGAGATTTTAAACAAGTCTATTCAATCTGCACCATATCTTTTACACAAGCATCTCTTCAAACTGACAAATCATTTCCACGCCTTTCTTAACAGACTCTTTCGCGGCATCTGAAAGTTCAGGATTGATACCGATCATATTTTCGTACTTCACCCCGATGCCGAGAAAAACAACAGATTCGCAAAAATCGTGAATAAACTGAATCAGGTACTGCACAGGTATAGTGTGAGTGCTGAACATCCCCATCTCTTCATTTGCCACGTCAAGAAACTGCACTTCTCCTTCATCAAGGCCCAGCACAGCGTCAACGATAACAACAATGTCGGGCATATTCTTTCTGAGAAGGTTTACCTGGTTTTCGGGACAGTCCTCCCCGTGGAAGACCTCCCATCCCCCTCGTGCACTTATCTCTTCTCCCAGAGCATAGCCCACACCATCATCACCGCGAAACGTATTACCTATCGTAAGCAGAGCCTTTTTCATACAGCACCTTCATCTATTGCTTCAATAATTCATGAACGATTTCTCACATGCGTTCGAAATGACAAAGAATTCAGCCTGTCATTTCGAACCCTAATCAATTCTTCGGGTGAGAAATCTTTCTTAAACATTCACCGGAGAATTAATCATCATGCTTCTGAATCGTGATAAATCCCTCTTTCAGCAGAGAGAACTCCCCCCTCAGCCGGCATTCCGGCATTTCGGGAAGAAGCCTCTTTACATGCTCAGGGTATATATCGACTTCGAAATATGTATTGAGATTCCCTAATTTAAACCTGCCGTACTCTCCGCAGGATTGAACAATACCGTTGTATTCGGCATCGCTCATTTTGAATATCTCCCTTGAGAAATCGATATTCCCCGTTCCATGCCCCACTTTCAGAACATGGAGCTTTATCTGCTGCGCAGTGACATTATCACTCATCGAAGGATCAACCACTCTGTCTGTCAGTTTAAATACCCTGATCATTTACGCACCTTTTATCAGATACTGATTTTTACCTTCATCGCCCATAATCATCATCCTGTCGAGCCACTGCATATAAACATTGTTGTGCAGAACACGGAGGCACTCAGCATATCTGGGGTCCTCCTCCTGCGATACAAGATGTTTCATCAGCTCTGTCACCTCTGATACATCATCCGCCTTTTTCGCTGTTTTCATTGCTCCGCAATATTTTTTATACAGCACCCTGCCATGAATATATCCCATTAGTGATTTGCTTTCGACATAAATATCCCGTTCAAACAGAGAATTATTAAGAATAGATGTGCCGTCAAATGGGACTTTCCCGTTATCATTGTCATGCACTGTTTTTTTAAGCTTCTGATCAATGATCCCCAGTGCAAGGGCAAATCCTTCAAGTATAGTTGCAGGGTGAGGAGGACATCCCGGCACATAGAGATCAACAGGGATATGTGAATCTATCCCGCCCCAGTTACCGTAAGCGTCATGGAATATTCCGCCTGAACATCCGCAAGCGCCCACTGCAGCAACAATCTTAGGGTCAGGCATCGCTTCGTATGCACGGAGCAGCGGATACCTCATGTCCCTGGTCACAGAACCTGTACAGACAAGGATATCTGCGTGCCTTGGGGAAGCAACAAGTTTGAATCCCAGTCTCTCAGGGTCCCATAGCGGACTTATTACTGCAAAAATTTCTATATCGCATCCGTTGCACGACCCCGCGTCTACCCTGTAAACAAAGAATGTTCTCTTTATTTTTTCAAGGTGAGCGAGTTTTTTCTCAACTGTATTTTCTTTCTGAATATTTTCAGGAACAGTATATAGAGGACCCATCATCAACCTCTCTTTGTCATTTGATTTACGTAGTTGTTTATAGCCTGCTCTCTTCTGCAGTCAGGACAGAATTTCAGATGTTTCGCTTTCTCATCAATAGTTGCCTTGTCCCATCCCGCAGAAATGAGCTTATTGTAAACATAGTTATGGAGACGCTCCGTGGAGTAATACCTGCTACATGAATCACACTTCCTGAGCTTCATCTCCCCTGTAACAGTGAGGTCCTCTTTGTCGAAAAGCACGCACATAACATACTCTTTCGAAAGTGAAATTGCCTCAGTGGGGCAGACCTCATCACAACGGCCGCAGAATATGCACCTGTTGTAGTCGATCTTCCATACAGAGAGCCCGCGCTCCTCATCTTTTTTTACAGTGATGGCATTGGAAGGACACGCAACAGCGCAGGCGCCGCAGCCTAAACATTTTTCGTAACTATATTCAGGTTTTCCTCTGAAGCCCTCTGTAACTTCATACGGCACAACAGGAAAATCCCTTGTAACCATTTTCTCTTTTTTTGCGAATTCAAGTATCTTCATATCGGCCCCTCACTAATTCTTCAGAGGAGAATCTTTTCTTGTTATTGCGTACTTCTTCAGATCCTCCATCTGTATAATTTTTGTTTTCTGCTTCTTCACATCAACAATTGTGACCCTTTCAGAGCATGAGTAGCATGGGTCAAGGGAACCGACAATAAGAGGAGCGTCAGCAACAGAGTTACCCCTGAACTGGAATCTCAGGCTCGGCCAGTTATTATATGTTGAAGCTCTTACTCTCCATCTGTGAACCTTCTGGGCATTACCGTGCATAGTCCAGTGGATATCCTCACCACGTGGAGCTTCCACATAACCTATAGAGTGCGAATAAGGCTCAACGAATGCTTTCTTGACCATTACCGGTCCTGCGGGGAGCAATTCAAGGCACTGCCTGATTATTGATATGCTTTCAAAGACCTCCCCTGCACGGACAAGCACTCTTGAAAGAACATCACCGTCGTTATATACAGGAACTTTGAAATCAATATTTTTATACCAGTCAAATGGGTGGTCATACCTTGTGTCTCTGTTAAATCCCGCACCCCTGACATTGGGCCCCACCGGTGAAAAGTCCCTTGCAATTTTTTTGTTGAGTACGCCTACACCAGTGAGCCTCTTCAGGAAATTCGGAGAATCAATAACGCCGTCAAGGCACTCCTTGAAATCAGCTTCCACCTTTGCCATATACTTCAGCATCTCTCTGCGTTCAACGTCTGTTATATCACGCCTTACACCGCCTGTGAGGATCATACCGTAGGTCTTTCTCCCGCCGGTGAGCACCTGCGCCATCTCCATTGTCTGTTCCCTTATCTTGAACATCTGGAGAAAAGCAGTGACGTTACCTGTGAATTCACTGGCAAGTCCTATATTAAGCAGGTGAGAGTGGAGCCTCTCAGTTTCAAGGCATATTGTCCTGATAGCCCTGGCCCTGAGTGGCACATCAAGCCCTGTGACATTCTCGGAACTTTCAATACATGAAACAGCGTGAGCAAAACCGCAGATACCGCAGATCCTCTCAGCAATAAAAGCCATCTGATCATAATCAAGCCGGTTTTCAGCGAGTTTCTCAATCCCGCGGTGTACATAGAAAAGTTTGTAGTCCGCATCAATTATTGTCTCTCCGTCAACGAAGAGCCTGAAGTGTCCCGGTTCATCTGAAGTGATGTGTGTAGGTCCCAGCGGAACATCCATTATACCTTCCCCTTCAGGATAGAGAAAATCATAATCCGGTTCCTTGACCAGGTCGTATGGCGCGAACTTCTCCCTGTAATCGATTGAATCTTTTCTGAGCGGATAGATCCCTGCGGGGAAGTCGTCTGAGAGAGCAAGCCTTCTCTGGTCAGGGAGCCCTTCAGCAACAAGCCCCATCATGTCGCGCGCTTCGCGCTCGTACCATACAGCAGCAGGAACTTTAAGCGCCACCGAAGGATATACAGGATCATGCGCGGGGATGAGAGCCTTTACAGTGATCCAGCATTTCTCTTCCGGAGGGAGTTCGTCACCCTCCTCCATCTTGTTCCCTTCCATTGAGAGAACATAGTATACTGCATAATTTCCGTTGATCTCCCTCTCGTCATTTGCCGCCATGGTGGAGAGCCACCCACCCATTTTATAATAGAGGGTCTTCACCACTTCAGGGAGATCGTTTCTATCGACTAATATAGTAATCTGATCATCAGGCTGATGTCTTATGACTTCCACCTTGAACAGGTTGCCTAATTCAGATATAAACTTTTTACCTTTAACTTCAGTCTTTTCCATCTTCGGTCTCCTTTAGATTTACTGATTCAGCACAACTGAAACAGCGCTGTTAATCAATGATACTAATCCATCAGGGGGCATGATACCTATGACACATATAATCGCTGCCAGAACAATCAGAGGGAGGTTTGCCATGATTGAAACTTCTGATGAATGCTTAACTTCACCCGCCGGTTTTCCGAAAGTTACCTGTATAAATTTCTTAACAAGCCCGTAAAACACAACCGCAAGTCCTATAAGAAAGAGAGCCACTGCCGGATACTGGTGAGACTGAATCCCCGCAGCCACTGTGTAAAATTCACTGGTGAAAATTGCGAATGGAGGCATACCTGCAAGAGAGAAGATTGATATACCAAAGACAACCGCTGTAACAGGAGCAATCCTCACAAGACCGCCCATCTTTGATGCGTCCCTTGTGCCGTATATCTCCTGAAGGTTTCCTGACGTACAGAATGCCAGCGCCTTTGTAACTGAATGGTTTATTATATGAAAGAACACAGCGAATATTCCCACTTTACCGCCGAAAGCAAGTGCTGTTGCGATAATACCGATATTCTCAGTTGAACTGTAGGCAAACATTCTTTTAATATCGTTCTGACGGATTATAAAGAGTGCGGCTATTATTACTGAAGCAAGCCCCACAATAATCATCACCAGGTGGAGGAAAGAAGCGAGATCCGGCACCCTGTTCATCACTGTGTAATACCTGAGTATTGCTGCCATTGCGCATTTTAAAAGAACAGCAGAAAGAAAAGCAGATGCAGGAGCAGGGCCCTCAGCATGAGCATCAGGGAGCCATGTGTGCATTGGAGCAAGGCCGGCCTTTGTACCGAAACCGATTATTATAAAGATAAAGATAATCTTCATCAGATCCGGATCAAACTTACCTGCGTGTTCCATAAGTGATGTCCAGAGCATGGCGCTGTGAGCATCGCCGATTACATGATACGCTGAACTGTACATGAGAACTGAACCGTAAAGCGCGAATGCAAGTCCGATACTGCATATAATCACATATTTCCAGCCCCCCTCAATTGCTCTCTTGTTCCTGTAAAGTGAAACAAGAAAAACTGAAGAGAGTGTTGTAGCTTCAACTGCAACCCACATAAGGATCATATTGTTTGAAACAACTGAAAGTATCATAGTAAAAATAAAAACATGGGAGAGAGAGAAAAAGAGTCTTGCGTCAGAGAAAGTAATCTCCCCGCTTTCAAGCGCCCATGATATATACTTCACTGAGTATAGATTAATCAGTAAACCGACAATTGAGATCACAAGGACAAATATTCCGCTAATAGAATCGAAAAGCAGAAAATCATTTAAAATCATATATTTTTCGCCATGAAGCACTGATGCGACACAGTTGAGTCCCGCGAGGGATGTTGCTGCCGCCGCAATAAGGTGCATTGCGAAAAGAAGCGACCTGTTATTCCATCTGGCTGCTGCCCATATTAAGAGAGACGCGGCAAGAGGGATTAAAAGCAGCAGATTAATCGCACTGTTTATATTACCATACATACCATTACCCCTTTAGTTCATTCGCTTGAGAAGTATCAAGGGAACCGAAATGATGGAAAAACCTCATTGCCAGAGCCCCCATAATTATTACCGAAAATATCGCGTCTGTAAGTATACCCATCTCAACAGTCTCCGGCGCGTTGTATGCGGTGAGAGCAAGAGTAAGGTGGGCGCCGTTTTCAAAGAGACAGTACGCAAGAATCTGCTTTACTGCGGACTTCCTGAAAACAAGTCCCAGTATACCCATCATGAATACAAAGATGGAAACAATGATAGGTATCTGAAGTTTCAGGAGCGAAAACCTGATGAAAATCGGTTCAAGCATAATTGCCACAGCTATTGATACACCGAGCGAAATGAACGGATGAAATAGTCCTCCGAATGGAGCCTCTTCATGTTTAATCCCTGTTTTCTTAATTATCATAAGGATAAGAAAAGGGACAATGAGCACCTTTGTTAAAAAAGCTGTACCTGCCCAGATGTACAGAGTACCTATTGAATGTTCCCACCCGATGGCAAGGAATATAACCACAAGTGTAAGAGTCTGCAGAGTATAGAGATGAGTAGCCCTGCGAAGATTGCGTATTTCAATTACGGCAAAAGACATTACCGCGAGAAAGAATGAAAGTCCGGTTATCAGTCCGAGTTCCATTATCCTACCCTCCCTATTACAAAAAGAATCAATGAGATAAAGGCAAGGGCGAATGCGCCTGATGCCGCGAGTCTTGTGTCACCAATGCGGAGGCGTGTGCTCACACCTTCAACAAAGGATGCAAAATAATAGAACACAAGGAGCTTGATTAGAAAGAGTACAAGTGAAACAAAAGGGTTCCCCACAACAGGCCAGGGGATATATATTGTGATAAAGAGCCCCACTATGGCAATCTGTTTGAGAATAAGAGCGCCGTGAGCAAGTGCCAGTCTTTTACCCGCGTATTCAGCAAGAAGGCCTTCCTGAATCTCCTGCTCCGCTTCAGCAACGTCAAAGGGCTTTTTCCCTGTTTCAACATAAGTTGCGAAGAGGAAAGCAACACCGGAGAAAATAAACACCGGGAGTACCTTCAGTATCTGCGGAGAGCTGACAAAGTTTTTAATCTCCACCAGGTTTGTGAGGCCCCCCGCGAGAAACACAACAACCACAGATGAAAGTATAATCGTAGGTTCAACAAAGAGAGCAACCATCTGTTCCCTGCTGCCGCCGATACCCGCGAAGGGGTTACCTGAATCTACTGATGCAACTCCGAATATAAACCTCATGAGAGCAAAGAGGTAAACTATGAGAAAGAGATCCGCAGCAGCAGAAAGCGCGCTCCCTGAATGCATTATAGGAAGCACAGCAATAACTGTTGCCATTATGGCAAACATCAGGTACGGAGCTGTACGGAAAACCCATGTACCGCAATCAGGCATGGTCTCTGATCTTTTAAAGAGCTTGATGATGTCCCTGTATGTCTGGAATACATCTGCCGGCCCGCGCCTGCTCTGGAACTTCGCGAGCATTATCCTTTTAACACCGTCGAGGAGAGGGCTTATGAGGATAATGGCGATAACCTGTATTATTAAATAGAGTATATCTGAACTTTTCATTTTATCCCTCTACCCGAAAATCGCTAATGTAATGAAAACAGCCAGCATTATAAGTACATACGAAGCGTATATCTGCATTCTGCCGTTCTGTATAACGCTCAGCATCTGCGAGAGCCCGCTGAAACCTTTAATGATTGGAACATAGATTATATCCCACCAGATATCCTTTGCGTGCGAACTGTACTTCACCTTCCCGAAGTATCCGTTTGTCTCCTCGAAGTGTACTTCACTCCTGTAAAGCCAGTTCATTGTCTGTCTGAGGAAACCTGTGAATGGTGACGCGGTGATCTGCATCCTTGAAGAGTACTTCGCTCCGCATGCCCATGGTTTAGTTTTCCTCATTGTTGAAGTGCTGTCTTTAAACACCAGTGTGAAGATGATGGGGACAAAGAGCATTGACACGAATATTATTGAGATGAGCACAGGGGACACAACCGAACCGGAAACAGCTTTAACGCTGATCCCCGCTGCCGCATTAAATCCTGTACCTGTGATGTATGTAACTACACCAATAATTTTAGTTGCAGCGTAAGGTGCGCCGAGACCCAGGGCAACGCATGCGGCCACAAGAACAAACATACCTGCAACCATGAGTGCCGGTGATTCCTTGGCGTGTTCCCATATCTTCTCATCCCTTGGAGTTCCGGTGAAGATTACGCTGTACACTTTAACAAAACACATAACAGCAAGCACGCCTGTAAGAGCAAGGGCCACTATTGCCATTGTGAAAATTATTGTGCCTGCAACACCTGACCCTAAAGCTGCCTGGATGAGCGACTGGTATGTGAACCATTCACTTACAAAACCGTTAAGCGGAGGGAGAGCTGAGATTGCCATTGCGCCGATAAGGAAAGCGAATGCTGTGAGCGGCATCTTTCTGCCGAGCCCGCCGAGAATCTCCATATCCTTTGTGTGAGTACGGAATATCACACTCCCTGCACCGAGAAAGAGAAGCCCTTTGAATGTGGCGTGATTTATCACGTGATAGAGCCCCCCTATAAAACCGGCTGCGGCCAGTATAGCATTGCCGGTTGCCATACCGTAGAAGCCTACGCCGCAGCCGAGGAGGATTATGCCTATATTCTCAACCGAGTGATACGCAAGAAGAGCCTTGGTATCATGCTGGGTTAAAGCATACAATACACCGAGCAGCGCTGACAGAGCACCGAACACGATAATCATGATCCCCCACCACTCATTGAGCGGGAGCCACATGCATGTTCTGATGATACCGTAGATCGCTGTTTTAATCATAACTGCCGACATCAGAGCAGAAACGTGTGATGGAGCAGCAGGGTGAGCTTCGGGGAGCCATACGTGTATTGGAAACACACCTGCCTTTGACCCGAAACCGAAAAAGAAAAGAAGAAACAACACTGTTGCCATAACAGGCCCCACCCCCGCACCTTTGAAATCCTGGAAGTAGAAAGAACCTGCTGCTGATGACATAAGGAGCATACCTGCAAGTATCGCAGCTCCCCCCACATGGGCAATTACCATGTAAAGAATTGTTGCCTTTGCTGTCTTCTCTGAATCATTGAAATGTATAAGAAAGAATGATGTAAGAGTCATAAGTTCCCAGAACACCATGAACCAGAACACATGTGAAGCTGAAACAACCATGAGCATAAAAACCATGAAGAGGTTAAAGAAAAACCCCATGGCTCCGATACTTACGCTCTCCCTGTACTCTTCGGCGTAGTGTATACCGTAGATAGAAGCCGCGAATCCCACAAGTGAGATAACAAGCGAAAAGAAAGCGCCCAGAGGATCAAGAGTAAACTTCGCTGCCATAACAGGAAACTGCACCACAAGCTCGCTTGTGCCTGTAAGGTTCATGAAGAAGAACCAGATCCCGTAGAGAGAAGCGGCAGCAGGTATTCCAAAGCCGATATAGGCAGCCGCTTTCTGAAACTTATATAATAGGAGCGAAGCAGCAGCTCCCGCGATAAACATTAAATATATCACTGACATGTTCATACCCCTTTATCAGGATCTTTTTTCTGTGATGCATTTTTTGATTTAACCGTGGAAAGAATATCCAGCACCGCATTTTTGGATTTAACATCAATGCTTGAATTTTCGATCTTCCCCGCTGTAACGAGGTTCAGTGCTTTATTGGGGCAGGCTTCAACGCATGCCGGGCCTGCGGCTCTCCCTTCGCAGAGGTCGCACTTCACAGCAGTACATTTTCCCCCTGTTGCAATTCCGATAAACTTATCGTTCGGTTCTTCAAACATATAGTTTACTGAAGGCATAGGTTCAGATTCAGGGAGCACACATCCGAAGGGGCACGCCATGACGCACATCTTGCACCCGATGCATAACTCCTCATGAAGCTCAATCTTATTCTCGCCGAATTTTATCGCGCCTGTGGGGCACACGCTGGCGCATGGAGCGTCCTCGCAGTGCCTGCACTGGTTAGGCATTGAACCAGACTCGGTGTGAATAACCACCAGTCTCGGCTTTGCAACCTTCCCTCTCTCTTTTGCTGACTGGTAACATGCAGACATGCATGTATAACAGGCCATACATTTATTGGGATCACAGATAACAAAGCTGTTTAATTTTTCGTCTACAACGAATGACATATCATGCCCCCTTTCCTAAAGAATTAATTTTATCAGTTACAGGCATTATGTTTTCTCTGTTTATATTGTGAGCTCCATGATCAGACTGGAACTGTTCTCTCTTTTTACCCTGGATCTTCAGGTATTCAGCTTCAGTAATTTTAACAACATTAACAGCCGAAACTTTCAGTTCAGGAATTTTACATACAGGATCCAGCCCAGAGGGATTTGTCAGTTCATTGACATTGGCCTCCCAATAGTGGAAACTGCCGAATATATAGTTGTCTTTAATCCTGTTCATCACTCTTGCTTTTACCGCGATCTCGCCCCTGTCATTATAGACCTTGACATAATCGCCTGTGGTAATGCCGAGTTTTTTTGCTGAGGCAAAGCCTATCTCTACTACAGCGGGGCCGAACATGTCAGCGCCTGTCTCAAGAGACCTGCACTTTCTTGTCATTGTACCTGTGTGATACTGATACACATAACGCCCTGTAGTCATAATAAAAGGTAGCTTATCAGATGCCCTTTCATTAATGGAGCCTGCCATGATAGGGTAGTCCTTATCGAGGTTCAGCTTTTTGCGCCACTGCTCCTCAAGGTTTCCCTTCTCTTTGTTGTCCTCTGTGAATATAACAGGGATCAGAAGAGCCTTGCCGTCAGGAGTGGTGAACTTACCACCCTCATGAAGTACAGGTGTGCCGGGATGCTGATGATTGGGGCATGGAGCGTTGATGCCGTTCATATCCTTGAGGCGCCTGATATCCATACCGCCGAACTGCCCGCGATTGATTATCCTTATCTCGTCCCAGATATTCCTTGCGTCCCTGTATTCAAAACCCTCAGCGCCTAACTTAGCAGCAACCATTGCGATAATCTCCCAGTCAGCCTTTGCTTCACCTGGAGCGTCAACAGCCTTGTTCACAAGCTGCACGCGGCGTGATGTATTGACAAAAGTCCCCTCCTTCTCTGCAAAGGCAGCAGCAGGGAGAACGATGTCAGATTTAAGACCTGTCTCAGTGAGGAAGATATCCTGTGAAACCATAAAGTCCAGGTGCTTAATAGCGTGGACAAAGTGGCCGGAGTCAGGGTCTGACATAACCGGGTTCTCTCCGAACACCCAGAGGAATTTAATATTGCCGTTTTCGATATTTTCAGGGATAACAGTGAGAGCTATACCGGGCTTTGACGGAACTTCGCAGCACCAGAGATCGCTGCACTCCCTCCTTGCTGCTTCATCAGTTACAGACTTTCCGCTTGCAAGGTTTGCAGGGAGAGCGCCCACCATACAGGCACCCTGTACGTTGTTCTGTCCGCGGAGCGGGTTCACCCCTCCACCCTTAACACCAAGATTCCCTGTGATTGCAGCGAGGTTTGATGTTGTCCAGACATTCCCTGTGCCGTGCGAGAACTGTGTAAGTCCCATGGCGTAGAGAATTGCCGAGGGTTTGTTTTCAGCATACATGCGCGCCGCCTTTTTAATCAGCTCAGCGTCAATACCTGTAATTTTTGAAACAGCTTCAGGTGAATACTCCTGCACCGATTCTTTAAGGTACTCAAAACCCTTTGTGCTGTTTGCAACAAACTCTCTGTCATAAAGATTTTCATTAATTATAACGTGAATAAGTGAATTCATCACCGGAATGTTGTATCCCGGAGGAACCTGAAGGAATATATCAGCCTTGTTAGCCATCTCTGTTTTACGGGGATCGATGACGATAAGCTTTGCACCCTTTTCAAGGGCCCTGAATACGTGCATCGCAACTATGGGGTGATTTTCACTTGTGTTGGAACCTGTTATAAGAAAGCATTTTGTGAACTCGCCAAACTCTGCGAGGTCGTTAGTCATTGAACCGTTTCCGAGACTCTTAGCCAGACCGGCTACAGTGGGAGCGTGTCAGAGCCGGGCGCAGTGGTCAACGTTGTTTGTACCTAACACCTGCCTGAAAAATTTCTGGAAGATGTAGTTCTCTTCGTTTGTACACCTTGCTGAAGAGAGGCCCATGAAAGCGTCAGGTCCGTAACTCTTCTTCACATGGCTGATCTTCTCAGCCATCAGGCCCAGGGCCTCTTCCCATGTGGACTCTTCAAGAACGCCCTCTTTTGAAAATACACCGTCCTTTTTGCGGATAAGCGGTTTAGTTAAACGCGCGGATGAATGAACAAACTCCCATCCATATAATCCCTTCAGGCATAATTCGCCATCATTTACCGGATGATCCTTTACGGGTGTCGCCCCCGTTATCCTGTTGTTTTCCACGTGCAGATCTAGGTTACAGCCTGTTCCGCAGTACGGGCATGTTGTCTGGATTGTTTTCATAAAACCCCCTGCATGAAATATAATTCCGAATTCGTGCTTTGATTATCGCTATAAACCGGATTTGATCAATCGGTGATGGTCTCTTTATGATGTAAGATTATTGCTCTTAGATCTATGAGAGTTTGTCTGATGCCTCTATTAGAGCAGAGAGTGTTTTGCAGATGTTTGCGCATCCCGTTCACAGAACTTTTCCTCTTAAAATGAGAAATTCCCATCAGGGAGAGAGAACAATCCATCCCGGAGAGAGAAAGTTGCCTCTCAGAGAGAGAAACTTGCATCCCGCAGAGGGAAAATTGCCTCTCAAAGAGGGAAACTTCCATCCCGAAGAGGGAAAATTGCATCTCAGAGAGGGAAACTTCCATCCCGCAGAGGGAAACTTGCATCTCAG
>DINC01000381.1:32111-41651 GCA_002425885.1 Spirochaetia bacterium UBA5550
ACTTCCATCTCACAGAGGGAAACTTGCATCTCAGAGAGGGAAACCTGTACTCTAAACAAACAAACCCGGACTCTCAGAGAGGAAATCCGTACTCCTTTTATACATCAGTGAAATTGAGTTAGGCATAATTTTTAAACAACACACTGATGTTATGCTGTCATTCCGGTTTCACCCCAAGGGTGCTTCTTCGCTGCGCTCAGGGCGTGCACACTTCCGGATTTGCAAATACCGGAATCTCATACGATAAATTCCTGAACTTATACTATGTCATGCCGGTATTCCTTGCAGGAAACCGGCATGACATAGTATTGCTGCTCTTTATCTAATTAACTTTCTCTACTCTTACCGCGCATGCCTTGTATTCCGCTGTTTTTGTTTCAGGATCGAATACGTTATTCGCAAGCCAGTTTGAGTTCCCTTCACGGAAATGGAACGACATCCATACAAGTCCCGGGGCCACCTCACCTGTAACGCGGGCTCTAACTTTAACAGAGCCGCGTCTGGAGCTTACAACAACAAACTCCTTATCAGCAATGCCGAGCTTTGTCGCGTCAACAGGAGATATGTCAGCTGTCTCTTCAGACATCATCTGGTTCAGACCTGTCTTGTCTGTCATTACAAGTTCCGCGCCGCTTCTCCCTGTCTGAGTCCTTGAATTATAGTGAACAAGACGTCTCCCTGTGCTGAGCACGAATGGATACTCTGCATCCTCCACCTCAGCAGGGGGAGTCCATTCAATACCTTTGAACATACCCTTGCCCCGTGTAAACTTCCCGTCTTTATGGAGAAACGCTGTGCCGGGATGATCTTCCGAGGGACATGGCCACTGCAGACCGTCTTTCTCAATCCTGTGATATTTAATACCAGCGAATGCCGGAGCCACAACAGAGAACTCATTGTCCCAAATCTCCTGAGTACTGTTTGATGCCCAGTTATGGCCAAGCCTCTTTGCAATCTCTTTAAATATCCACCAGTTCGGCTTTGCCTGTCCGGGAGCTTCTTTAACTTTTCTGACACGGTTTATACGGCGTTCGCTGCTGGCGAATGTGCCATCCTCTTCACACCATGCTGCTGCGGGGAATATAACATCAGCGAACCGTGTTGTCTCTGTGTGAAAAATATCGTTGCACACAAGAAATTCAGCAGACTCAAGTTCATGCTCAACATGAGAGATGTTCGGATCTGTAACCGCAAGGTTCTCGCCGAATATGTAGAATGCCCTGACCTTCTTCGACGGAAGCGCTGCCATCATGTCAGGAATCATAAGTCCTGTTTTGTCAGAAAGTTTATTGACTCCCCATGCCTTCATGAATTTTTCCCGGTTCTTAGGATCTGTAACAGCCTGGTATCCGGGGTAAACATTGGGGAGAGCACCCTGATCGCATGCACCCTGGACATTGTTCTGCCCGCGCAGAGGATTAACGCCGCCCCCCTCCATACCCATGTTGCCAAGGAGCATCTGAAGGTTTGATGTGGACATTACGTTGTTCTTGCCGCAGGTATGTTCCGTGATGCCGAGAGTATAGCAGAGCATACCCGGCTTCACTGCAGCCATTGTACGCGCGATCTCCCTTATTGTTTCAGCAGATACTCCTGATATCTCAGCAGCTCTTTCGGGAGTATATTTCATTACAACTTCTTTCATCTCCTCGAACTGTTCTGTATTCTCTTCTACGAATTTTTTATCATAGAGATTTTCAGTGATGAGTACATGCATCAATCCGTTTATAAAGGCAACGTCAGATCCCACCTTGATCTGTGCAAATATATCAGCCTTTTTAGCAAGAGCATGCCGACGCGGATCTGCAACAATGATCTTTGCTCCGTTACGCTTTGCCCGTTTTACATAATAAGAAGCAACGGGGTGTGCCTCAGTCATGTTTGTACCTATGAGAAAGAAAAGCTTCGCATTTTCAAATTCCCCGAAGGAANNTGAAAAGTTTCTGCATATAGAAAGAATCCTCATTGATACTCCTGGCGCAGCTTACACCTGCGATTGCATCAGGTCCTGATTCTTTAATTATCTGCTTGAATTTGTTTGCAACGAGGTCAAGAGCTTCATCCCATGTTGCTTCCTGAAATTCCCCTTTTGCGTCTTTTATAAGGGGAGTTGTGAGACGTTCTTTTGAATATATGAAATCATAGCCGTAACGTCCTTTAACGCAGAGGTGCCCGTCATTGGGCTTCGCACCTTCAACCCCTTTAACACGGACAATCTGGTCGCCATTCATATGCAGTTCCTGCTGGCATCCCACACCGCAGTAGGGGCATGTTGTACGGACCTTTGTAACCTCGTAAGGCCTCCCTTTGCCGATTGCCTTTCTCTCTATAAGGGCACCCACAGGGCATACCTGAACGCATTCGCCGCACTGCACGCAGGATGAAGCACCCATGGGGAGATCGTTGTCACAGATAACCCTGGTGCGTCCGTTACGCAGCCTGAGATCAAGAACTTCATTCACCACAAGGTTATGACAGGCAGCAACACATCGCCCGCATTCAATACACTTATTCTGATCTCTTATAATAAAAGGAGCCGACTCGTCGCGCTCTTCCAATGAATCCACTATAAATCTCGGTGCTTCAATGCCGAGGCTGTATGCAACATCCTGAAGTTCGCAGTCACCGTTTCTTTCACAGATAAGACAGTTATGCTTACCCTTCTCAAGGATCTGTGTCACCACCATTCTTCTCCCTTCGATGACAGCGGGTGTATCAGTAAAGATTCTCGCGCCATCAGCCGGAACAACTGAGCATGATGTCTGAAGCCCCACCATCCCCTCAACTTCTACAACACATACGCGGCACTTGTTCGCCAGCTGATCATGTTCAGTGTGCCCCTTAGTCTCCCTCTGGTCAGAGCGGACTGTTCCTAATTTAGCATAATAACAGAGAGTCGGGATCTTTATCCCGTTTCCCCTGGCAACCTGAAGTATAGTGCTTGTGTCATCACACTGAATCTTCCTGCCATCAATAAAAATTGTTTTAGCCATTACATCATCTCCTTAATTATCTTCAAACTATTCCCCTCTGTTTTGTGTACTCCGGATTTTCAGCCGTTACCTCCTGTTGCAATTTCCGGAATATGTTTACCATAACTATCAGAGGCGCCTGAATTTACCTTCAATCCAGAGCAGATAACATGCGTCATGCATGTTCTCTGCTGTTCCAGTTGTTATCTACCCCCTCCTGATAATCATAAATTGAATCGGAATTATAATTATATCAAAAAAGACATATTAAATATATCAGCATAGTAAGCATATGAGCGAGGGGGATAAAATCAGTGTATGTCTTATTTTTATGTAGGACAAATGCTCATAATTCGATGAGATAATGTCTGAGACGGGAAAGGTGTAATGGAATTTTATGCTTACAGTGAATTGCAATTCGGTATATTGAACCGTTATGCGTCAGAATTACGCTTCCTGTAAACTTATGGCGGGATAATAGTGGAAATAAAAACAAACACAACATTCATTTAAGAATATCTGAAAAAGTAATCTTCCTGTCCTCCCATGCTTTCTCAGTACTGCGGAGAATCCTCTCCATTGCAGAAACAGCCTCAACCGGGTATTTCCCCATTGCTGTCTCAGCGGAGAGCATCACAGCGCTTGTGCCGTCAATCACAGCATTTGCCACATCTGTAATTTCAGCCCTTGTGGGTACAGGGTTATTTATCATGGACTCAAGCATCTGCGTTGCAGTAATTACAAATTTCTTTTTATCATTACAGAGTTTAATAATCACCTTCTGGATTATCGGGAGATACTCAAAAGGGAGCTCTATAGCCATGTCACCCCGTGCCACCAGTATCCCGTCTGAAACATCAACGATGCCGCGGATATTCTCAACAGCCTCCTGCGTTTCAATCTTTGAAATGATCTTCCCCTGCGATCCGCTGTCCCTTGCTGCCTGAGCAACATTCTGTACATCCGTTTCTTTCCTGACAAAAGACGCGGCAATAAAATCAAAGTCTTTCTTTCCAATGTAAGCAAGGTCCTTCATATCCTTATCAGACATGGCGGGGAGAGAGACCTTTGCACCCGGCAGGTTCACACCCTTACGGTCGGAGATTATCCCGCCATAAATCACTTTTGTAACGACATCAGTATCTGTTACATCGGTTACTTCGAGCTTAAGCACGCCGTCATTAATAAGTACAACAGAACCCTTCTTAACATCACCACAGATCCCCTTATGATCAATCTGGACAATCCTGNNCCCGGCACAGGGTTCACTGTGAGTATAAACTGAGCTCCGGGCTTCAGCTCCTCCCTCCCTTTTGCGAATGTACCGATACGGATCTTCGGCCCCTGGATGTCAGCAAGGATCTTCACGTCACAGTTCATCTCTTTTTTAAGTTCACTTATTATTTCCAGTTCATCATCAAAGGGGTTCTCTTTTTTAGCGTGGGAGAAGTTGAACCTGAAGATATCAACACCGGCGCTGATTAGGCTTTTTATCGATTCCCTGTTATTTATCGCGGGTCCCATTGTGGATACGATTAAAGTTTTTGCCATGACTCTCCCTGCCTGAAGTATTTGTTTATAACAGCTTACAATTGAAAGAATTCACTTTTTGCCATTCCCGCGAAGGCGGGAATCTGATAGAACCAGTTTTATGAGATCCCGGCAGTTCAGTCACAGTGACTGTCTGCAGCTACATCATCTTATAGCTGTCAAACACCGGGTCTGTATGCAGCAGCTCAATACCTTCAGCCATACTCTGTGCGAGTATAAGCCTGTCAAAGGGGTCACTGTGATGAAAGGGTAGCGAATGGAGAACCGTAAGGTGCTTCGGCCGTATCTCCATAATCTTCCACTCCCTTGAAGTTGTCACCAGGGAAAGAGTCTCATCAAATCCCCGTTTAAGCTGCACCTTCCCCATGCTCGATTTAACTGCAATCTCCCAGAGCGATGCCGCGCTTATGTAGATGGTGTTATCCTCAGATTCGATTTTGCGGATAAGCTCCTGATCCAGAAGCTGTTCACCCTCCAGGTAAACAAGAAGAACATTGGTATCTATCAGATAGTTCATAGCATATACTCCCTGAAACATTCAAGAGGTTCATTGAAATCATCAGACAGAATGATTTCACCTTTCAGGATACCATGCATCTTCCTCCGGGAAAATTTCTTCCATGTGTTATCATCAAATTCAATGATGACCCTTACATCACCGGTTTCGCGGTTCAGAGGTTCCTCTAACCTTATGGTCTCCTGATCCAAAAGATACCCTTTCACACTGTAAACTGTTTTCATGGTTATCTCCTTTTCACAGTTAAAGTATAATGCGGAAAAAGAGCGGAATCAAAAAAAAAGGTTAATTATCAGTGAGCACACTCATGCCCATTTTCGTGAGAGTGGCACCCCTCACCTGAATCTTTAAGTGTCCCCGCAAGGTAGCTCTCTGCAACGCTCTTCACATCACCGGAACACCCCCTGACAACCTCAATTCCACGGCTTGAGAGAACATTAAGGGCGCCGTCACCCATGTTCCCTGCAAGCATTACTTTAACGCCCATGTCAGCAAGGGTGTGTACAATATTTGATTTGCAGCCGCACCCCGCAGGTGACTGCACCACATCCGTTGCAGCAATCTCTTTATTTTCATTTACTGTATATACAGTATAATACTCGCAGTGCCCGAAGTGGTCATCGATCTTTCTGTTTGCGGTAGGTAATGCTATCTTCATAAGTTGCTCCTGAATTTTATACTATAACATTTTACAATTGAATTAGACTGTCAAAATGTCATTTCGAAGAAGCGTCAGCGACTGAGAAATCTATCTTTTAACGATAATTTTTCAGATTAGCCTCCAGTTCTACTTCGGTGACCTCACATACGTTCTAAATGACATCGCACTAATGATTTAGTAAACTGCTATAATTTTAAAGTTAGGGGAAATTAATGCGGAACTGTTACAGCAATTTTCACTCCCCTGGCGGCTGAAACCGGAATTAACCGGTTTCCCCCCGCTATGGAGAGGATTAATTAAGGCTGATATGAGTCAAGATTAATTTAGTCACTCCACCCTGCAACACGCACCATGAGCCACCAGAAAGCGTATGCTTTCATGTTTGCGTTAAGGGGCTGTGTATGAGCAGGATTAGCTTCACCATCAGTCCAATACCAATATGTTCCTTTTGCATGAGAATTCTGCCAGGCTGTCGCCCAGTTGCCTCCGGTATAATTGCATTCATCATCAGCATTTTTATCAAGATAGTAATTCCCGTCCGGATCATAGCTTTCGATGTCAGCAAAATCGAAGAGCCACTTTCCGTTGTCCCGGCAGAATTTTCTTATCTGCTCATTCCTGAGATGGAGGTTGCCGGTAAGGCCCGTGCCAACTAAATGGCCCGTCATGTAAATAAACGTCACGCCGGGATAATCTTCTTCCAGTTGCGCCATAGGAGCGAGATAAGTATCTATCATCGATTGCTCTGTCCTGCTTGCTGCCTGACCGCACCAGGACCATACAATTACATTAACGTCAGGATTAGTGGAGCCTCTACCGGTTGCAGAATCAGGAGTACCTAAATATGCTCTTGTATTATTTACCCAGTCTGGATAAGACCCCACATCACCACCCATCGCATAATCATGAAGATCCAGTGCACCGCTTGAACCACCATTATTATATGCATATTTAGAACCTTTCCATGCTGCAAGCCCCGTCATACCATCTGTTATCTGGCTCCCGTGTGAAGTATGACCGTATGCTATATGCAGTTTAGACTTCGCATTGTTTATCGCGGAATCAGGTATAGACTGAAGCACAGCAAGGCGGGCTACATTATGGTCAGCAATGATTGAGGTATTTCCATTATCATCATCTCCGGAAGGGCTGGAAAAACAGCCCGGAACTGCAAATAAAAGGAGTAATGTAATAACCTGAATAATGCAATTGGCAGATTTAAACATATCGAGCTCCATATAATTTCATACTGCAATTATTATAAAGATACTTCACTATACAGCAAAANNTCTTTGCGTCTTCGCGAGAGATCCGATTCAGCATCTACGGGGAAAATCACCTCTTCTCCACATTAAGAGAGATCTTCCCCACACCGGATTCTTTTGCCATATCCATAATACTTATTATAACAAAATACTTAATGTCCCTGTCTGCCTTGATTATAAGGGGAGCATCGGGCTTATCTTTCGCATGCGCAGCGAGCTGCTGTTTCAGCGAGTTAAGATCTGTGCTGCGGTTATTGAAATAGAACTCCTTCTCGCTTTTGATGATAACTTCAAACTGCTCGCTGGTGCTCTCTTCACCGTACTTCGATTTCGGAAGGTTCACTGTAATGCTGGACTGAATGATTATAGGTGTTGCAATCATAAATATAATCAGCAGTACAAGCACCACATCTGTAAACGGCGTGATGTTTATCTCAGACTTGATAGAATGGTTTCTTGTTCTTGTGATTCTCATACTCTACCTGTGCTTCAGGTAATCATAAAGTTCAGAGGCGCAGATCTCCATCTCTTTCATTATTCTGTCAATGCGTGTCATGAAGTAGTTGAAAGCGACAACAGACGGTATTGCCACAAGGAGCCCCATTGCTGTGGCGATGAGGGCCTCTGACACTCCGACGATTACTGTGTTCATCCCACCCTGCCCCAGTGTGGCGATCTCATGGAATGCTTTCATGATCCCTATAACCGTACCGAATAGCCCGATGTAAACAGCGGTGTTTCCGATTGTGCCCACAATCCCCGTGTACTCCTCAAGCTTCAGCACCTCTTCAGAGATGCTTCTCTCCATGGCGCTTTCAACAGCAGCATCGCTTTTATCATGCCGGGATAGTCCGGCATAAAGTACATTGGCAAAAGGTCCGGTTTCCGAAAGGCAGTCATTTTTCGCTCCGTCAAAATCACCGGACGAGACCTTTGACTTTACACTCTCAAGCAGGCCTGCCCTGTCTGATTTACTGATCTTTCTAAAAATGAGAAATTTCTGGATAATGATCGCAACAGTTATAATTGAGCAGAGTATAAGTACATACATTATACCTCCGCCGGAGTTGAGTATTGAAAAGAGAGATTTACCTTCAAACATATAATTTTCCTGTTATATAATTTCACTTTTGCGGTGAGCTATAGCAATGCGGCAATCTGTTTCACTAACAATATAAATCTGAATTTCGCAACTGCTTTTTGTTACTCAAAATCCGTAAATACCTATTTTATACCCCAGAAATATGCCAGGACAACTATCCCCAGCACAATCCTGTACCATCCGAAAACCTTAAAATCATGCTTCCTTATATAATTCATGAACACCGCAATTACAAGAAGTGCGACGATAAAGGAGACTGCAAAGCCTGTTGCAAGGACACCCGCCTGGTGGGCATCCATCTTGTATCCATGCTTCATGAGGGTATATGCTGATGCTGCACACATAGTCGGGACAGCGAGAAAAAAGGAAAATTCTGCCGCAACCTCTCTGGACGTGCCGAGGAGAATGGCTCCTATAATTGTGGCAGCAGAGCGGGATGTTCCCGGGACAATAGCAAGGCACTGGATAAACCCTATTAATACCGCGGTTTTATAACTTAATTCAGCAACAGAATTTATGCTGCTTGTATGTTTTCTGTTTTCAATTACAATAAGAAAAATTCCCCAGAGGATAAGGGCTGCCAAAACAACAGCGGGGGTGAAAAGATGCTCTTCCATAAAACCATGGGCAAGAGCCCCGATAAAGAGAGCAGGTATCACACCGGCAACAGCCTTAAACCAGAGGTTCCATACTTCGCGCTTCTCTTCAGAACTTCTGCTGTAAAAGAAAGGAAAAAGTTTTTTCCTGAAATAAACAACAACCGAGAGTATTGCACCGAGCTGAATAACAACATCATACATCTTGGCATATTCACCGGTAAAGCCTGTAAATTCATTAACAATAATCAAATGCCCTGTTGAGGAGATCGGAAGGAATTCAGTGACACCTTCAACAATTCCAAGTATTACTGAAATAATATAATCGTTCATATATTCTCCATTTTCTTTCTATATCCACTCTATCTCATCGATAGTTTTTTCATCCACTTTATCACCGGTATTTAGTGTGCCTTCAGGTTCGATCATTATAATCTCACATTCTTCCGCAGCAAAGGGTTTATGCTCAATACCTTTCGGAACAACAAACATCTCCCCCTGACTCACTTTCACAGAACCGTCGGGGAGATTTATCACAAGTTCACCCCTGTTGACAATAAATACCTCGTCAGTATCATCATGTTTATGCCAGATAAACTCCCCTTTAATCTTTGCTATTTTAAAAGCGTAGCTGTTAAGCCTCGCAATCCCTTTCGGCTGCCAGTACTGGTCAATTTTTGAAAACTTTGAGTTAAAATTTATCGACGAGTGTTCCATACAGACTCCATTCTTGATGATAAACTCTCATTTATTCTCAGGAGGAATTTTTTCAATCAATATTTACCATTCAGCTATATCAGCGAATTATTCCCTGAAAATAAATCACGCTCTCCAATTAATTGATTATATTTAAATAAATTATTGACAGATTGTCAT
>DINC01000381.1:41663-65102 GCA_002425885.1 Spirochaetia bacterium UBA5550
AAATACTAAACTTTTGTATAGTAAAAATTATTGTTATCAGTCAGGGATTTGTTGTAACATCAGAGTTTTCCATAATACAGATTTAACTGTTATTATCAAAAAACATGAAATACACCTCAAAGGGTGCGGATTTCCGCACCCTTCTTTTTTTGTTGAGGCTATAGTGTAATTTCAGCTCCTCCGTAGAAGCTTCTACCCTTTGTGTTGTAGCCGTAAGTCTCTTCATAATCTTCATCTGTGAGGTTTTCACCGCGTGCAGTGAAGGTTATGGTTTCGTTCAGAGCATACCTGATGTTCATGTCGAATTTATGGTAGGAGTGGAGTTTTATACTGGCAGTAGAAGTCAGGTAATCAGATCTCTCGTCTACAAATAAATATATACCTGTTATATCAAGACCGTTTAAAGGCGTTACGGTTGCTGTCACGGCATGCTTATGGGCCGGTCTTTTATAAATTTTCTCCCCTGTATTACCTGTATCATACTTTTGATAAGTATATCCATACCTTAAAGATATTATCTGAACCGGTTTAAAAACTGATGTAATTTCAACTCCCTCGTAAGTAATCTTCCCGGCAATATTTTTATATTCTCCANNNTCTTCATATTTCTGTCTGAAGAATGTACAATCAATGCTGAAGACTTCACCTAATATCTCCTGATAAACTCCTGCGTCATAAACAAAAGTTGTTTCCGGATCAAGATTTCTGTTCCCATAAGATAAATCATACAACTGGTAAAGAGATGGAGCTTTAAATCCTGTTCCTGTTGAAGCTTTGAGTTTTGTCCCTGTTACAGGTATAATTACTGAAGCTGATGCATCCCATGTCCAGTGAGAACCGAACTCCTCATGATCATCAACTCTCGCTCCTGCATTAAGGTTTATGATATCCGCAATAGAAATAGAATCATGCAGGAAAAAGCTTTTTGTAAGAATACTTTTTTCATTAAAAATTGATATCATATCCTTCATTGTATAATCAGCGGGATCATAACCATAATAGGCAGATGTACTGCTCCCTTTTTCATCCTTAAGCTCAGCACCGGCAGTTAAAATATTGATGTTGAAAATATTAAAAGTGCTGATAAAATCAGCGCCGGAATTTGCACCTTTGTATGTATATACATCATTTTCTGTGGTATCAATACTATCCTCAGGATCAATATCGCTCCTTGAAAAAGACATATACGACACCCCGCCTTTATATGTCCACCACGTGACAGGTGAATGACTGAATTCCCCCCTTGAAGAAAAAAGTTTACTTGTATATTTCCGGTTAGGATCATCTGAAAAAGAGCCATCATCCAGCCCTTTTTCATACTCAGTGTAGCTCATGGCCGCATTGACGGAAGCGTTATCTGTAATTTTACCTGTTAACTTACTGGAAGCCGAGTAGTTTTCATAGCTGTCGTCATCAAACTTCGGAGAGTCCTTTTTTTTTGCACTGGAAATTCCATCAGTCTGATAATGAGACCCGGAAAAGAAAAATGAACTCTTTTCCGTAGATTCACTGACTGAAACAGATTCAGTAAATGTCCTGTTTGAACCGGCCTCTCCGGTTATTGTTATATTTCTTCCGGAACCTTTTTTGGTGATAATATTTATAACACCGCCTGATGCTTCTGCCCCATACATACTGCACATGGCGCCTTTAACGACTTCTATCCTTTCAATATTTGCTGTCATCAATCCTGCTATATCAAAAGTTTTGTCAATACTCATAGGATCAGCGACTCTTACTCCGTCTATCATTATAATTGCATTGCTGCTCTTTGCTCCCCTTAAATACACATTAGCAGCACTCCCTTCCGAGCCGTATCCCGATATTGTTACACCGGCAACCGCCTGTAGCACATCAGCAACAGTCTTCTTCCCGCTCTTCTTAATCTCATCCTCAGTAACAACAGTGATGCTCTTACCCTCTTTAGAGACCGATTTTTCATATCTTGCTGCTGTCACAACAACAGGATCATTTTTAAACACATCTTCAGCATAAGCTGAAGTCAAACCGAAAGCGCATAACAGAAGTGCTGCGCTTAATATTTTATGCTTCATTGTCTTCTCCGTAATAATCTGTTTTTAAAATTAAATTAGTCTGTCATTGCGAACGCCCCCTCAGGGAGTGAAGCAATCTGTTCTTTATAGAATTATTCTTCTGAAAATGTAATTCTTTAACACCCATATAGCATCTGTCTCAATAACAGACTGCTGCGGCAGTGCTGCCGCGATGGCAGCCTGCAAACACGAAACAGGATGTTTCTATATTGTTTGCCTTTATGCCTCGCAGTGACAATAATTGATGTATCTATTAGTAATCAGTAGAAGAATGTGTGATGCAGGATAATAAACCTTGTCATTGCAAACCCCCTTTTCCGCGAAAGTAGTATTGGTTTTCAGGAGTACCCAAAGACCTGGCTTACATTATCAGAGATAATGATTACAGTTGCGGGACAGCCCGGGAATCTCACCCGGTTCCATGAATAGACCTGATTACTGCATACATCATTTTAGCCGGAGATAATTCAAGTAATTATTTACGTTAAAATCAAAATTTTAACCGGTAGAAACTCCGGGGAAAAGAGGGAGGAGATATGTAGACTGATGAGACAATGGAGATATTTCAGTAAGCCTTAAGCATAAAGATTATATCCTGGCTTACCCTGACAGGGGATGAAAGAGCAATGGTATTTTCCGTAAAAAAAATCCACCCTCTGGCTGCTCTCTGTGCGGCAAGGTCAAGCACCCTGTAACCGGAACTTTTTGTAATATCCACCGTGCCGCAGCTTCCGTCGGGGAGGACCTCAAGAAGAAGGGTGACACGCCCCTGGTAACCCATGGCCCGCGCTATTGCGGGATACTCAGGGGGATTGTTTCTGTAAGCTTCGGTTACAAGTCTCCCCACAGCGCCGTAGGCACCTCCGGCTGCCCCGCCGCCATCATGATCATCAATTCCGCTCTTGCCGCTGGTACCGCTTTTTAAGCTGTCCCTGATTTCATTCAGGGACTTCCTGTCAGGGGAAGAACCGGTACTGACGCCGCGCTCTCCGCTGCCGATCAGAACCGAAATCTCCCCGCCCCTTATGCCGAAAGTGACAACGGCTCCTCTTTTAAACAGAAAAAAAGACAATACCGCGATGTGGAGCAGAATGGATATTATTATGTATTTAAATAATTTCATGCTATATACTGAAACTGATAATTGAAAAACGGGGAGTAATATTGCAATAATAATTTAATTCTTCATATCAGCCGGAATACTATTTCGCGCTGAAATACAGCTTTTTTGACAGATCCCTGTCCAGGTGAAATATATCCTCAAAATAATCATTGAGCTTCGGGTCCCTGTCAAAATTTCCCTTTATTGTTTTAATCATATTTCTGAGAAGAACTATANNCCTCGCGGATCATATCTCTCAGTGTATTGAACTCATACTTACGGAGTTTTACCCTGAAGAAAAAATCAGCACCGTAAATCATAAGCATCTTATGCGGAGGGAGAGATTTATCGTCCCTGGTGTAATCTTCATACTCCGGTGTATCAACAGCACGAGTTGTTCCGCTTTGATCTCCGGTTTCAGCTGACGCTTTCTCTGCTGAACCATCCTCCTGCTCCGCATCTTCCTCAAGAGTGCCGTTTTCAAGATACTCCTGAAGTTTATCTTCACACCACTCATAAGTGAATTCTTCCGGATACCTGTCCACCAGGTTTTCATATTCATGAAGCATAATAGCAATGTTTGCAACGCGGCCAATTGGTGTATTCACAATTGAATTCATCCTGCTCATCACTTCACGAAGAACCTGCTGAGGTCCGTAATTTGTCCCCTTCTCCTTATTATAAATTTCGGTGAGCCTCTTCTGGTAAATGCTTCTGAGATTGGATATAACTAAAAGATCCGCAACTACATATCCGTCAATTTTTTTATTCCCTGTCTGCCTGCTCTCCTTGGTAATCGCAATTATGAACACCATGTGGGCCTCATTAAGAATCATCAGGGCCTGTCTCGTTTCACTTTCACTATAACCCTCTGCGGAGGTAAAATCCTTCATGAACTGATCTGACATAGGGACAGTCGGTTCATATTCAGAACTGTTAAATCTTTTAATACTTTCATACACCCTGTCAATCAGGGTTCTTGTCAGCATGATTTATGCCTCTTGTTATAAATATTTGCGTTTATTTATTTATAACAAATTCAGCAAGCTCTTTCAAGGGGATCCTCTCTCTTTTGAAGAAATCATCAGAATTCTCCCCATAAAAAATGAGGTTTATCGAAGCCAGGGCGCTGTTGAGATTATCAAGGCTCAGTATATATTCTGAGTCTATTGAGTTTCTGCCATTAAAATTTTCCGGACAGAAATCCACCTTCCCGTCAATAAATACCGGGTAGCCGTGAGTCCGGCATATTACAGGACGGACATTATAGATTGAGCAGCTCCCCTGTTTCAGAAATACACATTTACCTGGATGATTCTTAGACATAATCTCCGGCTTCACCTCACCGGAGCGTATTGACTCATATATTACATAAGCTTCAACCGGAAAAACCGACTCAAGAATGCAGCAGGAGTCGCACCCCATGCGGCAGGCTATATCAGAACTGTATTTCTCAAGGAGCTTTTCTTCGTACTGATTAACCTTTTCAATAAGTTTACTGTAGAGTCCCAATGATTTAAAATGCGGCATTATTACTCCTCAGGTATTCAGATTATAAACGCTTTCATAAATAAAAACAATAAAATAATCAGCATATATAACTCAAGACTTTATAGCATAGTGAAGTATTAAATGATAATTTTCTGAAAATAAAACATCATTCCGGCAATCTGCCGGATTAATTTGACCGGGGCTGCACATTTATGTATTTTTAAGAAAGAGATTCACCAGAGTGTTTTAACAATTTCAAAAAATAATTTACGGAAAAAAGATGAAAAGCGTTTATTCATTTATACAGACTCCTGATTCATATGAGGCGGGCATTGTAACTGCTGAAAAACTGAAGACTATATCACCTGAGATAGTCTTTATTTTCTTTTCAATCCACTACTCTCTTGAAGAGTTCTTTGAAGCATTCTACAGTATTATCCCTAAGGAAAAAGTCATTATCTCGGCAGGCACAGGGGATGGTGTCTATTCACCTGAAGGCGTGTTCAATAACGGAGTGTGCGCAGTGGGACTTAACTCTGAAGGAAAAATCAGCTGCTCAGCAGCAGTGTGCGACACAAAAGATCTGAGTTCATATAACAGGACAGAGTTGTGTATGGATGAGGTGATAAAAAAATCAGCAGGGCCGTTAAAGGCAGGGCTTGTTCTTTCAAACTTTGTTAATGACGGCGTTGAGATTTCAAAGGGAACTAATGAAAAGTCAAATGCCCCCTTTACCGGGGCATTAACAGGTGATGACTGGCTGTTCAAAAAAGGTTATGTAATACTTAATGGTGAAATTTATCAGAATGCAGTATTAATTGCAGGCCTGAGCGGTGATTTTGAATATGCCTGTAATTGCGCCAGCGGATGGAAACCGATAGGGAGAAGCGGTATAGTAAACCAGTCAGAGGGGAATGTAATTAAATTCATCGATAATAAAACAGCTTATGAATTTCTGGAGTCCGAATTCGGGTTCCCCCCCAAGGAGGCTGAGCTTGGAGTTATTTCAATTGCTGTTTATAATGATGACGGCAGCTTTTTCCTGCGAACACCATCTAAAATTGACATGGATACCGGTTTTATCACCTGTTTTGGTTCAATCCCGAAAAATTCCATGGTCCGCGTATGCAACGCCACCAAGCAGGATGTAACTGAAGGCGCGGAGAAATGCGTTAAAGGATTAAACACCGCGAATTTCAGGCCGGTACTGGGTATAGTAATAAGCTGCGGAGGGCGGAAGTGGATACTTCAGGATGACATCACCAAAGAGATTGAATTTATAAAAGAAAAATTCGGTGCAGATTTCCCCTTTACCGGCTTTGCCTCTTTCGGTGAATTCGGCCCATTTCACCTTGAAAACGGTAAATACACGGAAACTTATTTTCACAATGTTACCTATTCAGTAATGATCATCGGTGAAAAAAATTGAAATTCAACTGCTTTTCTTTAATCCCCGGCAGATATCCGGGCTTTGAATTCAGAGAGAGTATTGAACCTTCTGAACTCCGACACTCCCTGTTTGTTCTGGTAACGGATGACATTGAATTATTCTTTGATAAGTACTCTGCCATTCTGCAGAAAATAAAAGGGATCATCCTTGTTCCCGGTGAGAGACTTTCATTTGAAAAACCCTATGAAAATTTAAGGGCTGTACGCTTTACTCCGGATGATGAACCGGTATTATTACCTCTTGCGGAAATATTACTCAGTATGTTCATGGAGAACATTAAAATCAGCTCGGCTTATGAACTTTTAAAAATGGAATCAGGGAGGACACAGGTCCAGTATAACAGACTCCTTGGATTCTATGAATCTATTCAGGAGAAAGCAAGGCATGATATCCGCCACCAGAATAAATGGACAATAGAAGTCCTTCTTAAACTTATAAAATTCCGTAACGATGAGCTTCTGAAAAGCAGCATTGAAGATTATTCTGAAACAGTTATCTCTTTTTTCAGAGATAATTATTTCGATTTCAGAGGTGTGGCTCTCCTGAAAAATTACGACAGCACACCGGAAATCATTATATCAACCGGTGATGTGAAGGAAGCTCTGCAGGAAAAAAACGGAAATAAAGGTGGAGCCGGATGGGTTTCCGTTTTCCCCTTAACGTTTGAAAACAGGCCCAAACATCTGCTCATCGCGCTAAAGAATAAAAACGAATCCCTGAAGGAATACGAAACATCATTCTTCCTTCTTTTTTCTGAAATCGCAATATCCACCTACAGGGAGAAGCTGAATGAGCATGCTCTCATCGAGGCAAAAGATGAGGCGGAAACAGCCAACAGACTGAAGAGCCAGTTTATGGCCAATATAAATCATGAACTCAGGAACCCGCTTAACGGTATAACGGGTATGATCGGCCTGTTAAAAATGTCAGAACTGGACAGCATCCAGAAACAGCAGGTTTCACTGCTTGAATTTTCAGCCCAATCACTTGGCCGTATTATAAATGACCTCCTCGATTTCTCCAGCATAGAAAAAGGAAACTTCAGGCTGAACAGGGAGGCTTTCTTAGCTGATGAACTCCTCAAAAAAACTGTAAGTCTTTTTGATATACCTGCTCAGAATAAAGGTCTGAAATTGAAACTGGTAAATAATTACACTGAGAATCAGCAGCTTGAAGGGGACCCCAACAGGCTCCAGCAGATTATAATAAACTTTATAACCAATGCGATTAAATACTCCGGGCATGGAGAAATAACTCTTAAGCTTGATGTCGATGAAGAGGACAGAAACGGCATCATTCTGAGGTTCAGCGTTTCAGATAACGGGATAGGTATACCGGAAGAAAAAATGGATTCAATATTTACTGAATTTGTTCAGTTGGAGGATACTTACACAAAATCCAGGCAGGGATTGGGGCTCGGGCTTGCCATTGTAAAAGAACTGACACGGAACATGAACGGAAAAATTGAAGTGGAAAGCACTCCTGGTAAAGGGAGTACATTCTCTGTCATAATACCTTTTAAAAAAGCGCTTCAGGATAGCGATATTACTGAAAAAAAAGATGAGAAAAAAACAGCTGGCAGAAAACTGAAAATAATGATCGCTGAAGATGACGTAATCAACATGTTTTATCTTGAAATGACATTTATGAAAATGGGACATTCCATAGACAAGGCTAAAAACGGTAATGATGCTTTAGAACTTGTTTTCAGTAATACCTATGATATCCTCTTCCTGGATATCGGGATGCCTGAAATGAACGGTTTTGAGTGCATTAAAATAATCCGGAAAAATAAAATAACCACTCCGGCTGTTGTAATTTCCGGTTATACATCAGAAAGTGAAATACAAAAATTTATGTCAGCCGGTTTTAACAGGGTTCTTTCCAAACCGGTAGACATTAAAGATCTGAAAACAGTAATCGATTCGCTGCTATAGCCTGGCATAAAACTTTTTTTATCAATCATCAGATTTTCTGTATTTTTCATTGACAAAAAATCATACATTCCGTATATTGATAATGAAAATCATTTTCAAAAGTGAGGCAGATTTTGCACGGTAGAGGGCCATGGTGGCGGGAAAAATTCGATCAGCACTGCGTAAGGATTACAGCAGCGCGTGAGATCGTTGTAAATATTCTCCATGAGACTGATGAGCATTTGAGCGCTTCTGACATTTACATGAAGGCCCATGCTATAAGTCCCGAAATCGGGCTTACTACTATTTACCGTACCCTTGAACTCCTTGAGCAGATGAGAATTGTGCAGAAATTCGATTTCGGCGATGGCCAGGCGAGATTTGAACTTCTGAATAATCCCGGCGGAAAGGGACACCATCATCATCTTATATGCGTAAAATGCAAAAAAATCATCGATTACAAAGATTTTATTGATGAAGAAATTAATTGCCTGGGCAAAACACAGGATTTTCTCTCACAAAAGTATAATTTTCAGATTAATGATCACCTTGTAAGTTTTTACGGTTTATGTGAGAACTGCCGGGGTGGAGAACGCTGAATTTTTTTTAACTTTAAAATGAAAATGGTTTTCATTATTATAAATAAAGGAGGTATGTTATGCCAGCAGGAGATGGAAGAGGACCTAACGGAGCAGGGCCTATGACAGGACGGGGCGCAGGTTTCTGCGCAGGTTACTCAGCACCGGGTTACGCAAATCCGGTCAGGGGCGGCGGATTCCAGGGCTGCGGCTATGGAAGAAGCGGCCGCGGAGGCGGAAGGGGCTGGAGAAACGGTTTCAATGCAGGCGGAAGACCCTTCTATGGAAGAGGATTCCAGGGAGCTCCCTACTCCAACAGATACGAGGCACCTTATCCGCAATATGAATATTCAGCGGACTCAGAACTCAGAATGCTGAAACAGCAGGCTGAAGCAATGAAAAATGAAGCTGATGTTATTAATGAAAGAATAAAGGAACTTGAATCTGCGGCAGCAGGGAAAGCAGATAAATAGGCTGGATTAACCCGGCCTATATTAAACCGGAACTGGTTCATGACAATAAAATCATGGTATCGGTTCCGGCTTACTTAATCTGTTCTTTTACAGGAAGAGATCGAAATAANNGAATTATCTTATGATAATGCAGAAAACATAGTTTACTGGAAAATGAAGGGCTTCTGGAAAAACATGTCAGTTGTACCGGATTTTCATAGTGACTGGGATAAGGCCCGCAAACATGCGAGACCGGGGTGGAAAATATTATCAGATGCCAGTGAATGCAAGGCCATTCCCTCTGATGTTAACTCTGAAAAAATAAAAAACCAGGAGAAAGCAATTGAGAGCGGATGCACAAAAATAGCCCTGGTGGTCAATTCAGCCATAACAACAATATCAATAATGCGCGGCACACAGGAATCAGGTGCAGAGGATCGGATGAAAGTTTTTGGTTCAACAGAGATTGAAGATGCAAAACAGTGGCTTAAATCATAAAAGAAATAAAGTAAAATTATCCGGAGTGTCTGCATGGCAGCAATAATAAATTTAGAAATATGCACAGGGTGCGGCAAATGCATTGAAGCCTGTCCTGTTGACGCCATATCACTTAATGAAGCAATACGTAAAGCTGTAATTGAAAGCGCACTCTGTATTGAATGCGGTGCCTGTATTGATAAATGCAGGAAGGGTGCCATTTCGATTCGCTCCTCAATGGCTGCCGGTGAGAAATCCATTCAACAGGGTGGAAGAATCCCTTCAGGCAGAGGGGGGAGCAGCGGTTCAGGCTCATGGGGGCAGGGGCGGGGCCAGGGAAGAGGACAGGGTGGCGGTTCCGGCTCCGGCGGAGGATGCGGCAGGGGCAACAGGCAGAGGCCCGATGTGATGGGTGAATGCTACTGCCCTGCCTGCGATGTATCTATGCCTCACAAAGCAGGGGTCCCCTGCTCGCAGATAAAATGCCCCTTCTGCGGAAACCCTATGGTAAGAAAATAAAACAGATAAAGAGAAAGAATATGACAACTGAAATAGCAACATCAGATTTTTCCAGTGAAGATATTAAAAACAATCATGAAATATTTCTTAAACGCGGAATTCTCTACAGGGAACAGGGGATCGATCAGGAGGAACTCAGAAAAAGCATAGCGCGGCTGGTTCAACCGGATAGCTCATCAGTTCTTGAAATCGGCACTGGAAGAGGTTATCTTACATCTATACTTGCGGGTTCATTCAGCAGAATTGTAACCGTGGATATGGAGAGTTCCGACTTACGGACAGCCAGGCTTAACGCGGCATATTACAAAAGACTGAATAATATTGAATTTGTTAACGCAGATGCATGCAGTATGGATTTTCACGACAGAAGTTTTGACGCTGTTGTGTCAGCTTTTACTTTCCATCATTTTGACCTCCCCTTTAAAGCGTTGAGGGAGATGGCGAGAGTTGCAGGGAGGCAGATAGTCATATCCGATTTTAACGAAAAAGGTTTTGAGGCAGTTGAAAAGGTACACCGGATGGAAGGAAGGATACATGAACGAAAGCCTGCTGATTTCAGTATTGTAGGTGTATACCTGAAGGAATTTAATTTTGATGTTACAGTGATTGAAGAGGAGTGGCAGACAATCTACTCGGCAAAAAGAAAATAACGGAATTATTTATGATAACAAGTCTTGAATGTGTACCATGCCTGATACGTCAGGCTATTGATGCGTCCAGGTTCTCATCCTCAGATTATGATTTTCAGGAGAGAGTTCTGAGGGAGATGCTGAAAAAATTATCTGAAACAGAATTTTCACTGACTCCCCCTGAAATAGCAGGGGAGATACACAGAAAACTGCGCGAGCTGTCAGGAAACAGTGATCCTTATAAATCCGTAAAAAACAGTTTCAATAATCTCATATTATCAATGACAGAAAAGCTGAAAGAAAAAATAAACAGAGCTGATGACCCGTTACTTGCGGCAATGAGGCTCGCAATCGCAGGGAATGTTATAGATTCCGGGGTGAAGTCCGGGCTCACTGAAGATGAAGTCCTTAAATCAATTGAATCATCATACTCAGAGGAGCTTGCAGGTGATGCCGGAGATTTTATTCATGAACTTTCTCTTGCAAAGAAAATTTTATACATAGCTGACAACGCCGGGGAGATCATTTTCGACAGACTGCTTATTGAACAAATCGGTCCGGAGAGAGTCACACTTGCTGTACGCGGCTTCCCTGTTATTAATGACGCCACAATTGACGATGCGCGTATTGCAGGACTTGATAAACTGGTAACTGTAATTGAAAACGGATCGGATGCTCCGGGAACAATACTTGCTGAATGCAATGATGAATTCAAACGGCATTTTGATGAAGCTGATATGATTATTGCCAAGGGCCAGGGGAATTACGAAACACTTTGCGATGAAAACAGAAAGTTTTTTTTTCTGCTTAAAGTGAAGTGTCATATTATTTCTGACCATACCGGGTTCCCTGTGGGGACTCATGCAATAATAAATTCTCTGCCCGGGATTAAAGGCAAACAGCCTGCTGTGAAGAAATCTGATGCAGTTCCATCTCCATTTACATGCAGACCCATTGGTATAATTCACAGCGAACATAAAAACTCCTCTGAAACTCCAATACAGCCGATCTATGCGGAAGAATGCGGAGGCTACGCTGAGATATTTCCGGAATATGCTGACGGTCTGAAAGACCTTGATGGTTTTTCACACATATATATACTGTTTCAGCTTCATAAGTCAGGGCCGGTTAAACTGCATGTTAAACCGTTTCTCGATACAGAAATAAGGGGGCTTTTTTCCACTCGCGCACCTTCAAGACCAAATCCGATCGGGATGAGTATTGTTAAACTCATCTCAGTGGAAGGGAACCGTCTCTATATTGACGGGATCGATATGCTCGACGGAACTCCCATTGTTGATATAAAACCTTATAGTGCGCGTTTTGATAAGATCGAAAATACCAGAAACGGCTGGCAGGATTCAGTTGAAGAAGCTGACGCACAAAAACGCGGAAGACGGGATTACAACAAATTGATAAAGACTAACGAAAGTTGAACCGGAGGATTATATGCAGGCTGCCGCAGCAGATTATTACACGCTGTTAAATATAAAGAAAGATGCCTCTCCTGATGATATAAAAAAATCTTTCAGGGCTCTGGCACACCGTTTTCACCCGGATAAGAATCCGGGTGATATTGAAGCCGAAGAGAGATTTAAAGAGATCAGCCGGGCTTATGAAGTTCTGAGCGATCCCGAAAAACGGATGTTATATGACAGGACAGGCCGTTCGATGTTTGATTCTATGAATGGCACAGGCGGAATGCAGGGTGGTATGGGGTGCGGCATGAAATTAGGCTGCGGCTGCGGAAGAGGCCGGGGCGGAAGAGCTGCCTGGAGTCAGATGATGCAGAACATGGCCATTCACGAAATTTCTGTTACACGGGAGGAGGCGGTTCATGGAGCTGAAATTTCTATTAAACCGGCAAATGCTTCTGATGAAGCAGCATTTCAGGTAAAACTGCCGGGGAATATTCAGGATGGTACCGTACTTCGCTGCATGAACAGCGGTACAGGTGATGATTTTTTTATCAGGATTGTGATTGCAGATGAATAACGGGCTGTTGGATAATATTGTATTCGGGCCTGTACCCTCACGCAGGCTTGGACGTAGTCTGGGGATAAACAACATTCCTCCGATGTACTGTTCATACTCATGTATATATTGTCAGCTGGGCAGGAATAAAAAGATCAGCACAGAGCGGAAAAGTTTCTACGCTCCTGAAGATGTGCTGAGACAGGCTGAAATAAAGATTAATGAAGTGCTGAAAAACAATGATACCATTGATTACATCTCCTTCGTCCCTGACGGAGAGCCGACCCTGGATGTCAACCTGGGCACTACAATACGCCTGCTTAAAAAAACCGGAATAAAGATCGCAGTTATCACCAACTCGTCTCTTTTATCCGATGAAAAAGTCAGAAGTGACCTTATGGAGGCAGACCGGGTTTCCCTGAAAGCTGATACAGCCACTGACACAATCTGGAGAAAGATTAACAGGCCGCACATGGCTCTTAATTTAGCCGGGATCCAGAGAGGGATGGTCCTTTTCTCTTTATGCTTTGGAGGGGAACTTAATACAGAAACCATGCTGGTTCAAGGCATCAATACCGGTGAAAATGAATTTTCAACAACAGCAAATTTTATTAAAGCCCTTAACCCGAAGACCGCTTATATATCCATACCCATAAGGCCCCCTGCTGAAAGCAGCGTGCTTAGCCCTGATGAAAAGACAGTGACAGATGCATACCGGGTTTTCTGTGAAAACGGGCTGGATGTTCAGTGCATAACCGGACATGAAGGTAATAAGTTCAGTCATACAGGCGACATTATTGAAGATATATTAAGCATCACATCTGTTCACCCTATGAGAGATGACAGCATGAATCTATTCCTCTCGAATGCCGGAGCAGACTGGAAAACAGTTCAGCATCTGATAGAAAAAGGCGATCTCGTCGAAAGTGAATTTAACAACCGGAAATTTTATTTAAGAAAGTTTAAATAATATAACAAAAAGAAAACAGGAGTAAAACATGAATGACAAGAAAAAAATACTGGTTATCGGTGGGTCTGCAGCAGGGCCCAAGTCAGCCGCAAAAGCCCGAAGACTTGATGAAAACGCTGATATCACAATAATACAGAAAGCGCCGGATCTCTCAATGGCTTCATGCGGATACCCGTATTATGTAGGTGGCGTTTTTGATGACCGCAACATGCTCCTCTGCACGCCAACAGGTGTTGTGCGTGACCCGAAGTTCTACCTGAACGCAAAAGGTATTGTGGCAAAAACTGAAACCGAAGCTACTAAAATTGACAGAAAAGCTAAAACTCTTACAGTAAAAAATCTGAAAACCGGTGCAGAGGAGGTTCTCCCCTATGACAGACTGATAATAACTGCCGGTTCTGTACCGAGAAAAATACCTGTCCCCGGAGCAGACCTTGACGGCATAACTACACTTCAGTCGATGAAGGATGCTGACTACCTCAGAAAGATCCGTGATGAGAAAAAAATACAGAAAGCTGTTGTCATCGGCGGAGGGCTTATCGGAATTGAAACATGCGAGGCACTCCAGCTTGCGGGTATCGAAATTACTGTTGTTGAGATGCTTCCCCAGCTCCTCACTTTCCTTGACTGGGAACTGGCAAAACTTGTTGAAAACCATGTAAAAAGCAAAGGTGCAAACGTAATCACTGACAACGGTGTAGCGGAGTTCCTTGGTGAGAACGGAAAGCTGACAGGTGTTAAACTCCAGAATGGAACAGAACTTCCGTGCGAACTGGCTGTTGTCGCAATCGGCGTGAATCCGAACACAGCCCTTGCTAAAGACGCCGGGCTGCTCCTTGGTGCAACAGGGGGGATCCTTGTAAATGAGTATATGCAGACATCAGATGCCGACATCTATGCAGCAGGGGACTGTGTCGAATCTCTCAATATTATTACCGGTAAAAAAGTTCATGCACCTTATGGGGATCTCGCGAACCTCCAGGGACGTGTTGCAGGTGAAAATGCCGCAGCAGGGAACAGTGTAACATTCCCCGGAACAATCCAGACAGGGATCTGCAAAGTATTTGATTTCGCAGCAGGCTCCACAGGGCTTTCAGAAAAAGCGGCGCGGACAGCGGGATATACCGATATTGAAACAGTTATAAACGCAAGCCCGGATAAACCGGGATTCATGACAGGACTGCTTCTTGTAACAAAGATTGTAGTTGAAAGAAAAACAGGTAAAATTCTCGGCGTACAGTGTGTGGGCCCCGGAGACGTAAGCAAGCAGCTTGCAATATGGGCAATGGCTATCAGGGGGAAACTCACAGCTGAAGATATGATTAATGCTGACCTCCCTTATGCTCCGCCATTCTCACTTGCCGTTGACCACTCCATTGCAGGAGCTCATATAATTCAGAATAAACTTAAAGGCCGCATGAAAGGGATCTCCTGCGNNGCTGATGTAAAGAAAAAACTTGATGCAGGTGAAAAACCGTTTATCCTTGATACAAGGGGGCCTGATGAATTTGAGCTGATGAGGCTCGGCATTGGTGAACATCTTATTCCGCTCGGCGCCCTGCGAAGCCGTCTTAATGAACTCCCGGAAGACAAATCTGCGGAGATCATCTGCTTTTGTAAAATATCTCTGCGCGGATATGAAGCAGCACGTGTGCTTGAAGGGCGCGGCTGGACTAATGTCAAAGTCATGGAAGGCGGAGTAATGGCGTGGCCTTTCCCCAGGGAAAAATAGTATAGTATGAATATGACGAACAGCCTCCCGGTGGATCACGAAATTCACCGGGAGTGTCATTGCCATGAATGTGCCACAGCCCCGGATCAGGAAGTAGTACAGGATGCTATAAAGAATATGACACTTGTACAGAAGCTCAAGTATCACGGTCTGCTCCGCTTTGCGGGGTGGTGGTCAATTTTCGCAGGAGCCCTTGCTGTTAACAGCGTATGTCCTATATGCGGCACCCAGGGATGCCCCGTAGGGATCGGCACCACAGGGATTATTGCAGCTTTCTTCGCTGGATTAAAACAGTGGGGGATTGTTTTTTTCAAAAAAACCGTTGATATTATCGGGACTTTTTTCAGAAATAAATCACATATAAACGCAGCAGAAAGAGGAGTTATTATGGATCAGAGTTTTAATGCTTCAGAGATAAAAAAAGGATATCACCCGAAAGGTTACAGGATAGATAAAACCGCCTCCCCCATGGATTTTTATACAAAATGGGAGATTACCACTGATGGTAAATGGATAAACCCCAGGCCCACATGTTTTGACTCCATGCCGCAGGAAGGGTGGCATAAAAGTGAATCATTCCAGGACTGAAATACTGCAGAGTCAAAAAAACGGAAATATAGATGAATAATTTGTGCGCGTTATGCGGTAAAACAGATGAGAGGATGGTTTCTGTAGACGGAAAAAATATATGTACCTCCTGTATGTACGGCGAAGCAGAGCCGGTTTTGATATACCCCATAGGTTTTGTGCGCAATAACCAGCAGAAGGCGGTACGGGGATTCGGCCTGAATAAAAAAGATAAATTATCACGCATAGAACTCTTCGAATCTCAAAAGCCTTTTTTATACAGGCTTGAAGATGAATCAAAAATCACAGTGATCTATTATCTCCATAAATCAGGTACTGTTAAATCCGTGTTCCATCGCGGGCTTGACGGTAAAAAAACCGGAGTATTCGCTTCGCGGACGCCGAATCGTTTGTCGCGCCTTGCAATACAGAATGTAAAGCTTATTAAAATTGAAGGTACAACTCTTTACGTGGAAGGGCTCGACGCGATTAATGACAGCCCGGTTCTTGATATTAAGATGTACTGGGAACCGGACTGATTTAAAACGGATTATCTTTTTTCAACAATATTATATAAACCGACAAAGGAGACATTATGAAAGTATTACCAGAAGAAGTAATTAAAGCATGGGAAGAGAAGTCAGGCCCGGTTATCCTTACAACTGTTGATAAATCAGGAACTCCAAACTCAATTTACGCGACATGTATCAGCAGATTTGATGAAAGCACAATAGTTGTGGCTGATAACTATTTTGATAAAACAAAAAAGAACATACTCGCGGGGAGTAAAGCCTCAATCCTCTTCATTACAAAAAGCGGAACATCATACCAGGTAAAGGGCTCTATTCAGCTGCATTCAGAAGGTAAAATTTTTGATGACATGAAAAAATGGAATCCCGCAAAACACCCGGGGCACGCTGCTGCGGCATTAACAGTTGAAGAGGTCTTTTCAGGCTCAAAGCAGCTTGTATAGATAAGAGCTGCATGCATTTTTAGTATGAATTCCGGAGGCAATATATGACACACGAGGACGCGGGGAATTATTCTGCTAAAAGGGAGGGGGCACAATTAGATGAAGATATTGCAGCGGCAATAAAAGAAAAAGCTGCTGATAATAAAATTTCATGTGCAGAAGCCCATGCCATAGCTATTAAGCTGCAGGTCACTCCTGCTGAGGTTGGTACTGCAATTGATCTTCTTGAAATGAGAATAAACAAATGCCAGCTGGGGCTCTTCGGCTACAAGGGGAAAACAAATTTTCCGGAAATCCCTGATGATATAAACCCGGATATTAAATCTGCGATCAGTCTGCTGGTTAAAAATGAACATATCCCATGCGCGGCAGCATGGGATATTGCAAAAAAATTCAAAATTTCAAAAGCGACAGTTTCGGCAGTGTGCAATTCTATGAAAGTAAAAATATCGTCGTGTCAGTTAGGAGCTTTCAGGTAGTAAAAGAACATTCATCATCTGGAATGAACATCCAAGAATAATGGAAGCATAATAAGATCTTCAATACTGAAAAAATTCGACTAGCCGATACTGCTGACGCATCGGACACCCTGTGCGTCAGCTTTTATTTTCATTACCCACCCAGATTCAAACTCACAAGTTCATGTTATTATCAGTAATTTTTTATCAATAACACTCTCAAATAATACCAACATAGCATTATATGATTAAATTATTACAAATACTTACAATTATCATTTGACTTTTATGTTTTGCTGAACACAATATCTATTATCCGTAACCTCTGTTACGGGAATACTTTTTTCACTATAACACAACCCGGTGCATGCTTTAATTAAAAATCATAAATCTTCAATAAAAACAAAAAAGGAGATACACATGAAAAAAAGAATTATTGTTTTTTCTCTATCACTTCTGGTAGCCATAAGTCCGGCAATACTGGAAGCGAAAAAAAATGACAAAAAAATCTCAGGGAAAGTTGTCATGTTCCACGCAGGGAGCCTCTCAATGCCCTTTGACGCGATGGAAAAGGAATTTGAAAAACTCTATCCGGGCGTTGATCTTCAGAGAGAAGCATCAGGGAGCCAGGCTGCCGCAAGAAAGATAACAGACCTCGGTAAAGAATGTGATCTTATGGCATCTGCTGATTATGATGTAATCGACAAGCTTCTCATCCCGAAACATGCCGAATGGAATGTACGTTTTGCTTCAAACCAGATGGTGCTCTGTTATACAGACAAAAGCAAAAACGCAAATAAAATTAACAAAAAAAACTGGTTCGACATATTGTCTGAAAAGGGAGTAGTATGGGGACATTCAGATCCTAACATTGACCCCTGCGGATACCGTTCTCTCATGGTTCTTCAGCTTGCTGAAAAATTTTATAAAAAACCGGGGCTTTATGATAAAGTAATAGCAAACAGGCCTAAGGAAAACGTAAGACCTAAATCTGTTGAGCTTATATCTCTTCTTCAGTCAGGGAACATGGACTACGCGTGGGAATACAGATCTGTAGCAGTTCAGCACAATCTGAAATATATTGAACTTCCGGAGCAGGTAAACCTCGGAAATTATAAATATGACAAATACTATTCACAGGCAGTTGTAAAGGTTACAGGTAAAGAGCCGGGGAGCATGATGGATATGAAAGGTATGTCCATTACCTATGGAGTTACCCTTGTTAAAAATTCTCCCAACAGAGATGCTGCAATTGCTTTCCTTAAATATCTCTTTGATAAAAACGGCGGACTTAAAATACTTAAAGATCAGGGGCAGCCGCCATTTATCCCCTGCAGTGTACCTACAAATGAAATGAAAAAAGCTATTCCCGATGAGCTGCAGAAAATGGTTGTCGTGAAAAAATAATTAACAGAGAGGAATAGATAACAGGGAGAATGTTAATCTCCCTGTTATGCGTTTACAATCGGACATGAAAAGTATAATACAAAAAAGAGGTCTCTTCTTCTTTCTATTTCTAAGCAGCGGCATATTAATACTGGCATTCATAATTCTCCCGCTCTTTAACATGATGGTTGCTCCATCGTATGAAATGATGAAGGAAACCATAAAAGACAGGGATGTCCTGAGATCAATCTGGCTCAGTATCTATACAGCGCTGTCAGCATCTTTGATTGCGTTTATCTTCGGCACACCTCTGGCATATCTCCTTGCCCGGAGCAATTTCAGAGGTAAACGGCTGGTTGAAAGCATTATAGATCTTCCGATAGTTATACCTCATCCCGTTGTAGGTATTGCAATTCTTGGTGTTGTGGGGAAAAACCACTGGCTCGGACAGATCATGAACGATCTGGGGATACGGCTCATGGGTAACCCGGCGGGTATAATTACGGTTCTTACATTTGTAGGGCTGCCGTTTTATATAAACGCTGTAAAAGAAGGATTCGAAAATATCCCTCCACGACTGGAGAATGTATCAAGAAGCCTTGGCGCCTCGATGTCCGGCACTTTCTTCAGAGTAACTTTTCCTCTCGCACGCAGAAGCATGCTCACAGGTGTACTGATGTGCACAGCAAGGGCAATCAGCGAATTCGGAGCTGTTGTTGTCATAGCATATCATCCGATGATCGCCCCGGTCCTTCTATATGAAAGATACGAATCATATGGATTAAAGTATTCCCAGCCTATTTCTGTATGGCTTGTCTGTATCTGCCTGACACTGTTCCTGGCTCTTAGAGTTGTAACGTTAAACAGAAAAGAGGAAGCATGATAAAGATAAAAAATCTGTCAGTCTCCCTCGGGGGCTTTAATTTACACAACATCAATCTTGACATAGAAGAAAACAGTTTTTTTGTCCTCATGGGACCCACAGGCGCAGGGAAAACAGTACTCCTTGAGGCCATTGCAGGCCTTACACCGGTTAAGTCAGGTTCCATTTTTATCGGCAACAGGGACGTCACAAAGCTCCCTCCTGAAAAACATGGTGTAAGCATCATGTACCAGGACAATTCCCTGTTCCCGCACCTTAATGTAATGGAGAATATCAGGTATGGACTCCGCTACCATAAAATAGATAAAAGCGAATCAGATAAAAAAATTGACGGTCTCATTGAACAGCTCGGTTTATCATCTCTCCTGACCCGGCTCCCTCTTAATTTAAGCGGCGGTGAATTGCAGAGAGTTTCACTTGCCAGGGCTCTTGTTGTGGACCCGAAGATTGTTCTGCTTGATGAACCCTTATCCGCACTTGACCCTAACTTCAGGTATGAACTGCGGCAGATGCTGAAAAAAATTCATAAATCAACCAATGTTACATTTGTCATGGTTACTCACGATTTTGGCGAAGCAATCTCTCTTGCGGAAAAGGCCGCCATAATGGATGGAGGGCGCATTATTCAGACAGGAACCATAGATGAAATATTTCAGAAACCATGCTGCAATTTCGCAGCTGATTTTGTCGGCATGCGGAATATTTTTCAGGTGGAGTTTCATGGCACCACAGCGAAAACAGGAAAGCTGCAGATCAACATGGGGAAAAAAATAGATGACACTTCCGGTCACATCGCCATTCGCCCCGAGGACATTGTACTGAGCAGGGAAAAACTTCAGTCCAGTATGAGAAATTCATTCCGGGGGAAAGTTTTATCTATTATTGATCTCGGATTTTTTTATGAAATTGACATTGATGTAAATGGTACATTATTCCGCAGCATGATAGCCAAAGGGTCTCTTTTTGAAATGAAGATCAAAGAAAACTCCGATGTCTTTATCTCTTTCAAAGCCAGTGCAATACATAACTTCTGAAACAATTAACTTCTTGACATCTGGTTATAATTCGGAATTTTAAAACTCCGGCATCCCCCTCTTTTTAAAAAATCGATTGGAGACTCAATGAAAAAAGTTTTAACAGCATTTATACTTATTCTTATTTTTTCAATTGCTGCTGTATCCGGCTCACACATCAGACACAACAGAATCATAAAAAAAGCGATTGTTCTTNNTGAGAATAATCGTCACTGGTCAATAACAGGAGCGTCAAACCAGGGCAACGAAATCTACATCAGGGAATTCGGCCAGGGTCCGAAGACAGTACTCATCATTGGCGGGATACATGGCGATGAGCCGGCCAGCGTTATTGCTGTGCTCAAACTCGCGAAGCACCTTGAAAAAAATCCGGATCTGATAAAAAATCGCGCGGTGCTGATACCCTGCCTCAATCCTGACGGATTAAGAATTGGAACACGGACAAACGGTAATGGCATTGATATTAATAGAAACTTCCCCTCGTCAACATGGAGCTCCGATTACATCAAATACTATAATAATCCGGGACCGGAACCAACTTCTGAACCGGAAACCCTTACAGCTGTTGAAGCGATAAACAGCTATCGCCCGGCAATGGTAATCCAGATGCATCAGCCATTCGGCGCGATCTATCCGGATAAAAACACACCGATAGTAATTGCAGAAAAGATGTCGGATATAACAGGTTTTCCAGTCTTACCTGACATAGGCTACCCTACTCCCGGATCAATGGGGAGCTTTACAGCTCAACATAAGAATAAAATCATGTGTATAACGTACGAGCTCGGAAGGATTGACAGGGAACCGGATTATAATGCTGTCACCGGCTCCCTTATTGAAGCAATTAATTTCCCTTAAATTTTCGGAGGCTGAAGCCTTTTAGATGAAGCTGTTTTCATCAGGAGATCAGCAGCTCTGTAAGCGTCAAATTTTTCAAGGGTTCGATCATGTTCGTCATAAATAGCATAGGGTGATTTGTTAAGGTCCATATTATTTCTATATAGAATCTTATAACCATTACCCATTATGGCATAACCGTTTCTTTTAAAACTCACGAGTATACCCAGAGAGGATATCGCATAATCAAGTTCAGGGGAATAATTAACAAGAGATTTCCCTGTCATAAAAGTTTTATAATCCACGTTAAGACCAATCAAATCAAAAGTTGTAGGCATAAAATCCTGGTGAGAGGAGTATTTATATTTTATATCCCCCTGATCGATACCGGGGTAATAGATCAGCGCAGCAGGATTGATCTGTATATCATTGAGACCCCATGTGTGGCCGAAGCTGCCGTGCTCCCAGAACTCTTCACCATGATCACCGGAAAGAACGATAATAGTATTTTTAAGTCTCCCCATTTTTTCCAATTCGGTAAAAAGCTTTTTAAACAGAGAATCGGCATAATAGACAGAATTCATATACCGGTTCTTAAGCTCCCCTCTGTTCTTTTCAAAACTTTTCTGCGGCCCGCTTATTATTGTAAAGTCTGAGCGGAAATCGGGAGTGTACCTCCTGAACTCAGCGGGATAATAATAATTAAAGTGCGTCACATTAACCAGCATATAGTCAAAACGCTTTGTCCCGCTATCCCCCTTCAGTTCCTGTATATACCGGTCAAAAAGCCATTTATCTCTTGGCGCATAATCATCAGTATGGACACCCGGAGCATGCACGTACTTCCCCTCTGTGTTCTGAATAATATGCTCATAAATATGCTCATAATTTTTCGGGGAGTTATAATAAACTGACTGCCTGTAACCCGCCTTCTTTAAAACTTCAAGAGGGATATTCCTGAAATGATTCTGACGAAGCGGTTCAAAGTAGTATGGAGCAAGACCTGTGAGCATACCGAAAAGGCTTCCCGGCGTGTTATTCCCTGTTGTATAATGCTTCCTCAGTTTGAAAGCTTTTTCAGTGGCGAACCTGTAAAGGAAAGGCATGTTCTCCGGGTTAAGCATGTCATGCCTTAGCCCCTCGACATTTATGAAGAGAATATTGTACGGATTTTTTGCCTGAATATCACGGGAAAGAATCATCTCCCCTGCGCTGTTCATTTTTTTAAGCTGGTCCAGCTCTGTCTTTTCATCAAGGAATGCCGGAGCATTGAAGAGAGCAGGAAACTTCCCCCCTTGTTTGCCATTCTCATCAACCCTGATGAGATCCTCCGGAAAGCCTGTTATTGACTGCCATGGTATTTTATGCTTAAAACTGTTTATCTTCCAGTTAGTATCAGCCATTGCAACCAGTTTAAAATGTATTGTCATTATAACAACTGTTATGATGACAACTGAAGTGATGAAAGAATTGAAATGAAAAGCCTTACCTGAAAAGCCCCGGTTCATCATGAAATATGAAAGCAGAAAGAGAAACAGGTAGACAGCAAGAACCAGTACCACCTGAACCACAGTCGTAGCAAAATTCCCAGTATCACCGCTTTTCCACCCGCGAAAAAGCATCACCATCCCTTCATAACCGAGCTGTTTCCCGTAAACAGCAACAGACATATTGTTGGTAATAAATATAAATGTAACGATGAGATTGGCCGTCATATATGAAATAACCGGCCCCCTTTTGAAACGGGAGAGAAGAGATTTAATCAGAAAGAATACAGCGGCATTGAGAAAAATCACCGATGCAAAGATGTATATACCGGTAAGAATAAGTTCACTGTCAAAAGAGCCCGCATACCTGTCTATCATGAGATATACAGTAAAAAGAGCCGACCATAAGATCAGATTAATAAATCCTGCAATATTAACATAAAAAAAACTCTGAAGTCTGAAAAGCATAG
>DINC01000261.1 GCA_002425885.1 Spirochaetia bacterium UBA5550
ATAATTGAAAAAAATTATATTGAAGATTATAGTCCTGTTGCGGGTATATAAAATCATAAATAAATATGATCTAACATAGAGAGGGAGATTATGAAATTTACTAAGATGCACGGTGCAGGTAATGACTATATCTATATAGAAGATCTTAAAGGTAATATAAAAAAACCTTCACAGCTTGCTGTTGAGATGAGCAACAGGAATTTCGGTGTGGGGAGTGACGGTCTGATCCTCATCCTCAAATCAAAGAATGCAGATTTCAGGATGAGGATGTTTAACTCCGACGGGAGCGAGTCTGAGATGTGCGGCAATGGTATAAGGTGTTTTGCTAAATATGTTTATGATCATAAGCTCACAGATAAAGAGGAGATCGATATTGAAACAGGGGGAGGGGTTAAGCGCCTGAAACTTAAGCTTAAAAAGGGGCTGGTTGATGCTGTGAGGGTTGATATGGGTGAGCCTGTTCTTCAGCGCGAGAGGATTCCGATGATCGGTGAACCGGGTATGGTTATTGGCGAGGACCTCCATCTCCCTGACGGTGTGACTTTTAATATTACTTCAGTTTCAATGGGTAATCCGCATGTGGTAATTTTTGTTGAGGATGTGGAGAATTTTCCTGTTTCAAAATACGGCCCTATTATTGAAACTTTTGATCTTTTCCCTCACAGGACAAATGTGGAATTTGTGCAGGTGGTTAATAACAGGGAGGTTATCCAGAGGACATGGGAGAGAGGTGCAGGTGAGACCATGGCGTGCGGAACAGGGGCATCTGCAGTAACTGCGGCATGCGTTCTGACAAAACAGACCGATAGAAAAATTACTGTGCATCTAAAAGGTGGTGATCTGAAAACTGAATGGGACAGCAGAAGCAACCACATATTTATGACCGGCCCTGCTGTTGAAGTCTTTAAAGGGGAGTGGCCGGAGTAGGTTTATATCTCCCAGAGCTTTCTGAAGGGAACCCCTTTTTCGAGCAGAATAACCCTTGTTATGCCGGGAACATTTTCTTTAACTGTTTTTTCAAGGGATTCCCTGAACATCTGTTCTGAACCTGTAATTATCGCGATCTCCCGCTCGAGTATAACAGGGGAGATATCAATAAGGCATACATTTCCCCCGCCGTTTTCGTCAGGTGTAATCCATACATTTTTTACAAGGAGTTTCACCGGGACATTTGAGGATGTATTTTCAAAATATGATCCTTCTGCAACAAGAGCCACAAGTTTTTTAACAAGGATGTCCTCATCTATATCTGTTTCAATTTTTCTTTTCTCGGAGAGAATCTCTTTGCATCCTTCTGAAGGGATGTAAATGTTAATCTCGTCTTTACTTTCAAGAACCGGGATTGAAGGGAAGATGTCTAAAATATTCTTATCCACATGGAGGGAAAACATAATATAATCTATTAAAAACATGGCTGATACAAGGAGGATAATAATCCGGGTTTTCTCCTTTGGATCTCTTTTCANNCAGTTCAATAATTTCGATGACTTTTTCTCTGTATGAGGAGTAGAGATCTTTCATTCTGTTTCTCAGGCTCAGAAAGCTCTCTTTTATCGTTTTTATTTTTTCTGCAAACTTCATATAATAATCCCGGAGTTAATTTTATAACAGAAAGATAATTTCATAAATAGCATATTTCTATTCAATCATTTTATTGTATTCATCAATAAATTTTAAAACACCGTTACTTATACCTTCAGCAATTTTTTCCTGGTAGGCATCCTTCTTCAGGTATGAAGCCTCTTTCTTATGTGTAATAAAACCGATTTCAACAAGTACTGCCGGCATCAGCGCGCCCCGTAATACATAAAAGTCAGCTTTATGGACGCCTCTTGATTTGAATTCAGTAATTTTTCTGTCAAGGTTGTTCTGAATCAGATCCGCCAGTATGGAACTCTCTTTCTGAATCTGCGTAGTAAGCATCAGTGCTTCCATGTATTCAAGGTCGTTATATTTATTTTTCCCTTTCCCGTTATTCTCCAGTACAATGACATTATTTTCAAGAGTTGCGGTTTTTCTTGCTTCTTCATTTGTCGGGTTTTGTGAGAGAAAATATGTTTCAAATCCGGAAATACGGGTGCTTATTGACGCATTGACATGAATGCTTACAAACAGGCCGTTTACATCCTTCCGGAGTTCTCTATTGGCTATTTCAGCTCTTTCTGCCAGTTCAATAAAGCGGTCATTACTCCTGGTAAGTTTGATTTTTAATCCTGAAAGATCTTTTTTTAATATCCTTTCGACTTTTTTTGCCACCTGGAGATTTATTGTTTTCTCCTTTAATCCACCTTTACCGATTGCACCGGGATCTTTACCGCCGTGACCGGGGTCGAGAATTATAAAAGCGATTTTCCCTTTTTTATCAGGGAGCGTAATCTTTTCTTTTTTTCTTTCAGGGGCCGGTGCTTCGGAGAATACTATTTTCCCGCTTTTTTCTGTTATTATCATGTTGCTGAAAAATGTTCCGGCAATTAAAAGGGCGGTTCCTTTCGGGATATAAATACCGCCGTTCATCCTGATTACGGGATATGATTCATTAATAAGTCTGTTGTCGATTATAATACTTGCGTAGCCTGTTTTATAAACAAGGTAATGGCTTTTGTGGTAAAGCCGCCCTTTCTGAAATACGGGATCAAAGCTGCTCTCAATTCCGAGAGTATTTATAAGTCTGTGCAGTGATACATACTGGAGCCCGTTAATTTTTTCCACCTGTATGCTTCTGTCTGCTGCGGCACCGGTAAGGGAGAGCAGCAGAATCAGAATAGCGGCAAGATTAAATTTTTTCCCGGCCTGTGCAGTAAACTGAATATGTTTTAACATATAGGACAGAGCCTGTTACATAGAATATAAGAGTCAGATACGCTGAGAGTTCTTTTGCGCCCAGTATTCCGAAAAATCTGTAGCTGCAGGAGATAAAATATAAGACAGCAGTCAATGACATGAAGGCTACACCAAGTTTTCCGAAGATATTGGGTTCTACTTCCACATCTTTTCTGTAAAAGAGAAGAACCGCTGATATAACAACAAAAATCTCCCTGGCAATAATTACAGCAAATATCCATAACGGAAGCCCCTTGTAAAGAATCAGTGAGCTCCCCACTGTTATCAGACAGATTTTATCCGCCACAGGATCCAGGAACCGGCCTAATTTTGAAACCTGGTTAAAGGAACGCGCAAGGAGACCGTCAAAGAAATCTG
>DINC01000265.1:0-9359 GCA_002425885.1 Spirochaetia bacterium UBA5550
TACTATAATATAAAGGTTTAAAGGGGGATTTTCTGATGTTCGACGGAAGCGGAATGATGAGCACTAACTACATTCTCGAAAAATCGATGAATGTAGAGACACTCAGACGCAAAGTGATTGCTGACAATGTGGCTAATGTTGATGTTCCTCATTTTAAAAGAAGTGAAGTGAATTTTGAAAGCGAGCTTAAAAGAGCTCTTTATCAGAATAAAGATGTAAATGAAAACAGGCTCCCCGCGATAATGACTGACGATAGACATATACCATTCTTTATTGACAGGGATATAAAATCAGTCTCTCCAAGGATAAACGTCGATTATACCACATCGATGAGAAATGACGGTAATAACGTTGATATAGAGAAAGAGATGGTGGATTCCTCAAAGAATACAATGAGGTATAATGCTCTGGTTTCAGCGTTAAATCATAATTACAAAACTCTGAAAACCGTTGTAAGGACAGTTTAAAAGGGGATTACGANNACAGTTTTAATATATCATCTACCGGTTTAACAGCTCAGAGACTACGGATGGATGTTATAAGTGATAATATAGCAAATGCAACAACAACAAGAACTCCCGAAGGGGATGGACCCTTTGTCAGAAAAAGAGCAATTTTTGCCCCGGTAAATATCAGGCCGAAATATAAATCCCCGCTGGTTCCTGACAGGATTGACAGCGGGATCGGGAAGGGTGTCAGAGTGGTGAAGATAGAGAAAGATGCAAGTCCTTTAAGGCTTGTTTATGATCCATCTCATCCTGACGCGATTCAGACAGGCCCGGAGAAGGGGTATGTAAGGATGCCTAATGTGAATGTCGTTACTGAGATGACAGATCTGATTTCAGCATCAAGATCTTATGAAGCTAATGTAATGCTTGTCAATAATTCTAAAAGCATGTTCTCGAAGGCTCTTGAAATAGGCAGAACAGGCGCATAACAGGGAGGTAGATTATGTTCAGGGAAAGAACCATGATGGAAGAAGTTAAAGTAACTCATGATTTATCCGGGTNNNGGGAAAAACAGTGTAAAAAAGAGTGAAAAAATAGCGAAATTTGATGATGAGTATTTCATGAACCTCAGAATCGAAATAAAGTACGCATAACAGAAATATATAGACAAGGGTGATAAAATGATTAACGGAATTTCAAATGGTAACATCGTACGAATGATTACTTCTGACCCGCTTCACAATACAGGTGAAGCTCCGCTGAAACGGCCCTCTGATGATGTATCCGGATCTTTTGCGGATATGCTGAACAGTGCAGTTGCTAAAACCAATGATTTGCAGGTGGATGCTGAGGGGCTCATGAAAAAGATGGTTATTGAGCCTGAATCCGTAGATATTCACCAGGTGATGATTGCAACCCAGAAAGCTGAAATTGCATTGGGCCTCACAAAAGCCGTAAGAGACGGTGCCCTTAACGCATATAGAGAACTGATGAATCTCAGGTAAAATCTGAAAATCGGGTGTAAAACAGCTTTTTTGCACCCGATCCTGACATTTAAAGGGAGTTTTTCAGGAAATTAATTGACATTTTAAGTTAATGTTTTATAAAAGTATATTATGTCACATTAGTCAATTGATACAATCCCCTGTTCCGGAGGCATGAAATGGGTGATCTTCTGAAAAAAATATTAGATCAGGTCAAAGAAATATACGGCAAGCTGGATCGCACCAAGCGTATTATCGTTGGAGTTGTGATAGTTGTCGTCATAATAGCTTTCGGTGCGCTGTTTACAGTCTCGAGCAATGAACCTAATGTCATGCTTTTCGCGGAACTGGCTTCTGATGATTTCGGTCAGGTGACAAAAAAGCTTGATGAGATGGGTTACAAATATGAGACATCAGGCACAGCTTCAATTTTTGTCAAACCTGAAGACAGGGCTCTTATAGTAACAAGGCTTGCCCAGGAGAATTTACTCCCCAAAGGTATTCCGGGTTTCAAACTTTTCGACATATCAAACTGGACAGAAACTGATAGAGAGCTTGATGTTAAATTCATGCGTGCTCTTCGCGGTGAAGTCCAGAGGCATATTGAATCTCTTCAGAACATCAATAAAGCTGATGTTGAGATTGCCATGTCCGAAGATAGTCTCTATTCAGATAAAAGCACTCCATATACTGCCGCTGTAACCGTACATCTTGCTCCGGGATATGATAAACTCTCAACCAAAGAAATAAAAGGTATTGTGCATCTTGTTTCAAGAGCTGTGGGGCCAAGGCTTAAGCCTGAAGATGTAATTGTTACAGACGGCACAGGTAAAATAATTTCAGATTTTGATGATGATTTTGAAAATGAGAAGAAAGAATATACTATAATTGAAATGCGCCGTAAAATTGAAGAGCAGGCAAGGGTCAGGCTCCTCAAAGAAATCCGTGAAGGTCTTGAACGAATCTATTCGTCAGACAGGATTCAGATTGTCAGGCTAAACATGGAGTTCAACTGGGATAAAATTTCAGAGGAACAGACTGAGCACACTCCTATTACCATGGTTCCTGATGATCCCCGGACCCCTTATTCTGAAAGAAAGATACAGGATTCTCTCACTATTTCTGAGAAGAGTACAAAGGAGAATTTTAAAGGGCACGGCTGGAATCCTGAGGGTCCCGCCGGAACCGAAGGAAATACACCTCCGGGATACAAAGCCAGCGATGACCAGTTTGCCCAGTATGATAAACAGGAAGATATTAAGAATCATGCTATAAATAAAACCATACGCAATATAGCAAGAGATCCCTACGATATAACACGGCTCACGGTAGCCATAGCAATTGACGGGCAGCAGGATCTCCCTCGAAAACCTGACGGTGAGTATGATCTTGATCCTGTAAAAAAGCCTGTTCAGCTGCCGCTTGATGTCGAGGAACTCAAAAAAGCTGAAAATATCGTAAAAAAAGCCATCAATTTTGATGATGCCAGGGGTGATCAGGTTGCTGTTGAAAACATTATGTTTGACAGGACAGCTTACTGGAACTCAATCCGTGAGGAATATAGAAGAAAAGAGCAGATTAAGATGCTGCTGCTTGCTTCACTCATAGGGGTTGTGGCTCTTTTCGTCGGTTTTATACTCTTCAGGGCAATTCAGAAAGAGCTGGAGAGGAGAAGACGGGCAAGGGAAGAAGCACTCGCGCTGGAACAGCAGCGTATGCGTGAAGCCGCTCTCAAAGCTGCGGAAGAGGAGGGTATCGATGTTGAGCTATCCCTTGAAGAACGTGCACGGCTTGAGCTTCAGCAGAGCGCGCTACAGCTCGCTAAGGAGAGGCCTGATGATGTGGCTCAGCTTCTCAGGACATGGCTTGCTGAAGAATAGTTTTTTTAATTTGACATTTGATATAAAACTGTCGATAATATTATTGTATAATTTTGATGCCGATTCTATCGGCAAAACTTTTCTGTATCGGTGTTGCGGGGTTAATTAATGCATCAGTCCAAGAAATCCCAGTTAACGGGTAGGCAGAAGGCTGCCATCTTTCTTGTTTCTCTCGGTTCGGATGTCTCATCCGAGATATTCAAACATCTGCGAGAAGATGAGATTGAGCAGCTTACGTTTGAAATAGCCAGACTCGACAAGATAGAACCTGATGATAAGGACAGGGTTCTTCAGGAGTTCCAGGAAATGATGATGGCCCAGGAGTTTATCTCTCAGGGCGGCATCGATTATGCACGGGATGTTCTTGAACGTGCTCTTGGTACACAGAAAGCTATTGATATTGTAAACAGACTTACCTCATCTTTACAGGTGAGGCCCTTCGATTTTATACGGAGAACTGACCCGAGTCACCTTTTAAACTTTATCCAGGGTGAACACCCTCAGACAATAGCACTTATTCTTGCTTATCTTGATCCGCAGAAAGCAGCCATGATTCTTGCTGAATTACCTCATAACGTACAGGCGGACGTCGCAAGAAGGATTGCTGAAATGAAGCGTACTTCGCCGGATGTTCTCCGTGAGGTTGAACGGGTTCTTGAAAGAAAACTCTCCACTCTTGCGAGTGAGGATTTTACACAGGCTGGCGGTATAGACACAGTTGTTGAGATTCTAAACAATGTCGACCGTGGTACTGAGAAGATAATTATAGAAGCTCTTGAAGAGGAAGACCCCGAACTTGCTGAAGAGATTAAAAAGAGAATGTTTGTGTTCGAAGACATTGTTCTTCTTGACGACAGATCTATACAGAAAGTTCTCCGCGAGGTTGATACTCAGGAACTTGCAAAAGCGCTTAAAGGTGTTGATGCTGAGGTTCAGGAGAAGATATTCAGAAACATGTCAAAGCGTGCCGCACAGCTGCTCCGTGAGGATATGGACTTCATGGGGCCAATAAGGCTCCGAGATGTTGAGGAATCGCAGCAGAAGATTGTTAACATAATAAGAAAACTTGAAGACGCCGGCGATATCGTAGTCGCGAGAGCGGGTGAGGAGGAACTCGTTGTCTAAACTTGTATTTAAACCGGGTGAAGTACAACATGCCACTGTTGTTAAACAGGTTGATCTCCCTGCAAAATATCAGAAAAACCTCATCGATACAGACGAGTATCATGAGTTTGAAATGGATGAAGAGGGTAACCCTATTGATGTATATCAGGGCCCGTCTATTGAGGAGATGGAGGCTGAGCTTGAGCGTTACCGCCGGGAGACTGAAGAGGAAGTACGGCAGATGCTTGAACAGGCAAGAGCCCGTGCTGCAAAGATTGAAGAGGATGGAAAATCTTCAGCTTTTACTGAGCTTGAGAAGGTCCGTGAACAGATAAAAATTGAAAAAGAGAGGCATCGTTCAGAAGCTGAACGGGAGATCGAACGAAGCAAATTTGAAGCTGAAAAGATTATTCTTGAAGCCGAAAAGAAGGTCTCTGAAATAGAACATGACGCTTACATGAAAGGTCATGAGGCTGGCCGTGAAGAGGGATATAAGGAAGGACAGGCTGAAGTAATGCGTCTCATTGACAGGCTTGGTACAATTGTATCCACTGCTGTTGACATAAGAGATGATATTATCAAATCTTCTGAAAAGCTGATGACAGAGATGATACTGATGATCGCCCGCAAGGTGATCAAAGATGAGATTGTTGAACGTCGTGAGGTGGTAATCAACAATATCAAGGAATCTATCAAGCGTGTTAAAGATAGAGACAGAATTGATATCAGGGTTAACTTTGCTGACCTTGACATGACAACAGCTCATAAAGATGAGCTGATAAAGATGATGGAATCACTTAAGAAAGTTAATATATATGAAGATTCACGAGTTGAACGCGGCGGCTGTATTATCGAAACTGATGTTGGTGCTATTGACGCAAGAATTTCAACACAGCTTGATGCAATTGAAGAAGCAATCAGAAATACAAGTACCCTGTAAAAGAAATACCGGATCATAAATCCGGTATTTTAAACGGTTTTGAGGAGACATTNNAATATTGATAAATATACTTCCACATGAAAAAGTTGATATACTATACAAATATAAGGAGATTATCGACGAAGTAGAAGTAATTAAATTTACCGGTCATGTGGAGCGGATTATCGGTCTGACAATTGAATCAGTGGGGCCTGCTGTTAAATACGGTGATCTCTGCAGAATAAAAACCGGAGAGAGTCAGTACCTGTATACTGAGGTTGTAGGATTCAATAGAAACAGGGTCATATTGATGCCCATTGGCGACATGAAAGGTGTAGTCCCCGGGGCTGAGGTTTATGCTGTTGGTACATCGCTTATGGTCCCTGTCGGGAAGGAACTACTGGGGCGTGTTATTTCCGGAATCGGCAAACCTATTGACGGCAAAGGTGAGGTTTTTGCAAGGACTAAATATCCTGTTGAAGGGAAAGAAATCAATCCTCTTAACAGAACTGTTATAACTGAACCTTTATCTGTTGGTGTACGCGCTATAGACGGGCTCATTACTGTAGGACGCGGACAGAGAATCGGGATATTTTCAGGATCAGGGGTGGGAAAATCAACTCTCCTCGGGATGATATCAAGATATACAGACGCAGATGTAAATGTAATTGCGCTTATAGGTGAACGTGGAAGAGAGGTTAAAGATTTTGTTGAGAAAGAACTCGGGCCTGAAGGCCTCAAACGTTCAATTGTAGTTGTTGCTACTTCAGATCAGCCTCCCATGTTGCGGCTGCGCGGAGCTTTTCTTGCTCACGCTATAGCAGAATATTTTCGTGACCAGGGTATGGCTGTTAACCTCCTTCTCGATTCAATTACCCGTTTTGCCATGGCTCAGCGTGAAGTCGGACTTGCCGCAGGTGAACCATCAGCAACACGGGGATATCCCCCGTCTGTTTTTTCTTTGATGCCGCGCCTTCTTGAGCGTGCAGGTACCAGTATGACCGGAGGGAGTATCACAGGGTTCTATACTGTCCTTGTAGAAGGTGATGATATGAACGAGCCTATTGCTGATGCTGCAAGGGGAATTCTTGATGGCCATATCGTGCTTGACCGTAAATTTGCGAATAAAGGGCATTATCCTGCTGTAAATGTACTGGCGTCAATTTCCAGGTGTATGAAGGATGTTGTGGACGAGAAACATAGTCAGGCTGCTCTTAAATTCAGGGAACTGCTTGCGGCTTATACTGATGCTGAAGATCTGATAAATCTCGGAGGATATGTGCGGGGTGCCAATCCTGTTGTTGACCGTGCAATCAGTATGATAAACAGCATGAATGATTTTCTTAAGCAGGGGATTTATGAAAAAGATAATCTTCAGGGGATAAGAGAAAAAATTATATCAATGATGATACCGGAAGAGAAAAAAGGGCGCACTGTTCAGCAGCAGGCTAAACCCCCGGCATTTGCTCAGGTGATAAGGTAATTGAAATATGAAGAAGTTCCAGTTCAGACTTCAGAAACTTCTTGATATGAGAGAAGCCAGGGAAAATGAAATTAAAAATGAACTCATGAAAGTTCTGGCACTTCAGAATAAAGAACGTGTTTACCAGGATGAATTACGTAATAAAATAAGTCACTATGAATCAGGTTACCGTGAGATGCAGAAGAAGGGCGGTATTATACCTGAAGATGCTATTGCGGTTATGCGGTATGCAGATATTTCACGCAGGGCAATAGATGAAGCAGAACGTAGAATTGAAAAGCTCGAGCCTGAAGCGCAGAAAATAAGAGAAAGGCTGATAGCTGCGTCCAGGGATAAAAAAATTGTTGAGAAACTTAAAGAAAGAAAGCTTGAAGAATATAATTATGAATTCAACAAANNTCGCCAAGGAAAATGACGATATGAATCAGAAGATATATCATAAAAAGTTAATGTGAGGTTGTTTTTATGATTGATGATATGCATAATGTTATGGCGCGAATACATGAGATCAAAGGACGATTCGGCCTTAACAGAAAAACAGAAGAAAAACTCCCTGTTAATGAACCAGTTTCAGGCCAGACATTTGGACAGATGACAGATAACGCCATTGATATTATGAAAAAAGATCTTAATATAGATCCCGATGCTGATTTGACGAAGAAGGATATTGATAGAATTGTTAATTACTATGCATCTAAAAAAAACATACCCGCAGGCCTTATCCGATCAGTAATAAAAGCTGAATCGGATTACAATGTTAATGCGATGTCTCCCAAGGGGGCAATGGGTCTTATGCAGTTAATGCCTGAAACTGCAATGGGGCTTGGTATTGAAAACCCTTTTGATCCGGAACAGAATATAAAAGGAGGAGTCACTCTTCTGAAAGACCTTCTCGACAATTACAAAGGTGATTATCGTCTTGCTCTTGCTGCTTATAATGCCGGTAAAGGGAATGTTGATAGGGCAGGTGGGGTTCCGGATTTTAAAGAAACAAAGGATTATGTGCGCAAAGTCATAGATTTTTATGTTTCAGATGACGGTAAAGTAACTAAATAATTTCGTGGAGTGATAACTCATGGCTGTTTCTGATAAGTCTAAGATAATTTATCTTTTAATACTGATTATCTTTCTTGCCGGTCTCGGAGTATTCTGGCTTGATTATATTAATCTTATTAATCTTACAAAATATAAAAGAGCTTTTCAGGGGGAGCCTGCGCTCGTTGTTGATGCATCCGGTGATGAGCCTTCATTAGTAGAAAAAGAGGAATTTGAAAAAGAAAAAAATAAAATTCTGGAACGGATTGAGGATCTTGATAAAAGAGAGGCTCTTATTGCCGAGCGGGAAAAAGAACTTGAATCTGAAAAAGACAAACTTGACCAGGTGAGAAACGGTCTTGAGCTTGAAAAGAAAAAACTTGAAGATGAAAGAAAGAAAGATTCAGGTTACAGAAAGAATGTACAGGTGCTTGCTAATAAAATGTCAAATATGCCGCCGGAAGAATCAGTAAAAATTATGGTTAACTGGGATGATCCCCTTATCATAGATGTTTTAAGACAGATGGATGCAGATTCAGCAGCAGCAGGGAAAGTGAGTATTACAGCATATCTGATTACCCTTTTTCCTAAAGAGAAGGCGAGCCGCATAATGTATTTAATGACTCAGCTGTAAATACATTGGGTCATCGTGAAAAATCATCAATCAGTGAAAGGAGTTCTTTCCTTCCGGTGTTTGTTTTCGCTGATGTTATAAATATTGATTCTTTACCAATTTCGAGCGTACTGCTTATCTCGTTAATGCTCTTCGCAAGTTCATTTTTAGATAGCTTGTCACATTTTGTGAGAGTAATTGCAACAGGAATTTTTTTTTCTATCAATAGATTGATGAGATCGTGTTCGTAATCTCCGGGTGTCCTTCTCGCATCAACCAGAACAAACGCAAGCTTCAGATTTTCCCTTGAGTTAATGTATTCCTTGATCATCGGCATAAATTTCTTTTTTAAACTTATTGGAAGTTTAGCGTATCCTATACCGGGAAGATCTGCAAAAGATCGATTGTCATTAACAATAAAAAAATTAATAGTCTGAGTAACTCCCGGCCTCGCCCCTGTTTTAACAAGACCTTTCTGACCCAAAAGCATATTTAGTAAAGAGGATTTGCCGACATTGGATCTCCCGAAGAAAGCAAATTCCGGATGTGTAAAAGCCGGGTATTGAGAACTTTTTACGCAGCTTGTGAGGTAATAGGCTTTTTTTATGTTCATGTTAATTTTTTCTCCATCAATATGGCGTCATCATCACCATAATACTTTTTCCGTAATCCTGTCCCGGTGAATCCGTAAGATTCATAAAAACTTAAAGCTTCTGAATTACTTTTCCGCACTTCTATATATATAACAGAAATTATTTCAGAATCGCTGTTATTTATTAAATAATCCAGCATCATTCTGCCAAGGCCTCTCCTTCTGAAATTCTTTTTAACTGCAATACTGTTGAGCTGCAGTTCACCGGCAACAAGCCATGCAATAGAGTAACCGGCAATTA
>DINC01000265.1:9419-9563 GCA_002425885.1 Spirochaetia bacterium UBA5550
ATTATACCGGATTGTTCAGCTACTATGAAACTGGAAAAAACTCTTCCGAGCTCTTCCGCGAATTGATTATATGTCCAGGAGTTTATACTTTCAGCTTCAATGTCACAGATTTGTGGCAGATCTGTGAATGCTGCTTTTCTGATA
>DINC01000265.1:9635-10238 GCA_002425885.1 Spirochaetia bacterium UBA5550
TTATTTTGGCAACTATTATAATTGATTTGAAAGAAGGCAAATTTTAAATATAAGTGTTAATTTATTTAACCAGGTTTGCAATGCAGTCCAGCAGTTCCTTGTGTGTGAAAGGTTTTTTTAAAGTAGTGTCTGCTCCGAGATATTTAGCAGTATTGAGATAACTCTCAGAATCAATCCTGCCTCCTCCTGATATTGCTATTAGTATAATATTTGGAAGTACTTTCTTTGTTTCGATGATAATTTCTATTCCGTCTTTATCAGGCATAATAATGTCAGTAATGAGAACATCAGGTTTGAATTCGTTGACCTTTTTCATCAGGTCGAGACAGCTATCAATTGCCATTACTTCATAGTTGTTCATTTCGAGAATCTCTTTAAGGCTCTCACGAATAACTATATCGTCTTCAACAATCACAATCTTATTCATTATTTTGCTTACCGGAATCATAGTTTATATAAAATATATCCTGTTTTATTATGATGTCAAGTACTAATCTAAAGGTATATGCGATTCATCACACACATAAAAGATTAAACTGTATTTTTGTATATATTTGTTAATTTTAAAAATAAAAGAAAATTTATTGTCTCCGTCACCTTCGG
>DINC01000375.1:0-156 GCA_002425885.1 Spirochaetia bacterium UBA5550
TCTTAAACCATCCAATGTTAAGGTTGTTAAAAAAAGATGCAATCCGTTACATTTTTTTAAGAATTCTTGGTAAACTTGCGGTATAGGCATTTTAAGTTGCTTTTCAAGTCTTTTTATATCATCATTTTTTAAAGGCGCAAAAATTGAATGAATATG
>DINC01000375.1:192-4959 GCA_002425885.1 Spirochaetia bacterium UBA5550
AAATGTGGGACATGGCCTATCAATAACGTACCATTATCTAATTTTTTTGTACCTAAATTTTTAAATTTATCAATTTCCTTTTTAATTTTATTAAAATAATCCAATTGAAATTCTCCTGTTTATCAATTTCTTTCTTTTAGCTTACCACTCGTAGAATTTTTCCAATTACCATCATGCTTTCCTAAATGCTCATTGCGTTTTAGAAACTCAATATTGTTTGGATTACCTGCTAAATCTGCATTTCCTTTAACACTGTTTATATGATGTCCTTGATATCCTTTGACTTTACCAGTTTGTTTTAACTCTTTCACTTCAGCTTTTGTCCAACGTCTTGTTCCTTTTCCTGTTTCGTTAACTAGTTTCTGTTCTTGTTTCCATGCAACGCGAACAGCTTTTTGTCGCGCAGCCTGTAATGCTCTCTTAGTATCCGTACCTTTATCCACAGCTTGTGCTACATTAACAGCTTTGTCAATGGTTTTTACTGCACGTATACCTGTTCCGACACCTGTAAGTCCTGGCACAACTGCACCTACAACATCACCTCCAAGTGCTGCCCAATTCGTTGAATCCTTATATCCACCATCTTTCGCAAGAACGTAAATATCGTAAGCTATAAAACCAATATCTGCGATAATATCAATAGCATTCCCATCCGGATCAACCAGCTTCACCGGATTCTGTCCAGCATAATGATAGAGGTCTAAATTTATTGTGTTATAAACACCACCCATCCCTTTAAGTTTGGATGAATTGTCATGCTGGTTTTTATAGTAATAGTCATGCGAATCATCAAAATCATCAGGGCCTTCCGGGAAATATTTTTCTAACGCCGGATCAGCCGCAGTCCACCGGCTCAACTTCCCGTCATAATACCTCGCCCCGAAATAATACAGCCCAGTCTCCGGGTCTAACTCCTTTGAAGTAAATTTGTACGGCGTACTCTCCTGCTCTGCTGTCGCCTTATTATGCACCCAGGTCTCCCCGTATGGAAAATACTCTATCTGCTCATAAAACTTCCCGTCCTTATCCGTAACAACCGAACTTGACCCAAGGTGATCAGCATGGTAATAATAACACCCCTGTTCCGTGCTAACCATCTTTCCTGACTTCTCTTCCCTCATCACCATATTGGATACAAGCCTTGTATTACCAGCAAACACATGTTTGCTGATTAAATCCTTGTTCCTCACCACATAGTTCTCACTCACATACTGCACTGTACCATACTTCCCTTTCTTCACTGCACGCATCCCGTCTGCGCCATATCCGTAAGTAGTGACTATGCTGTTACTGCCGCTGGCATCTGTTGTCTTTTTAAGCCTGTTCTCCTCATCCCACAATAATGTTCTGTTTAAGGATGCAGAGCTGTCCATCATCGTTGTCATATTCCCGTTCAAATCATAACTGAATGTCCGTGTCCCCGCCTTTGTAACTGCATTGGGCTGTGCCCATCCATACTCATAGTTCCAGTCATAGGTTGTCTCCCCTATGGTTACTGTCTCCCCTGTATCTTCTATTAATCCTTTATTCTCCTGGTTCTTCCTTAAAATCTTCCCTGTTATATTGTATTCAAAGTCACTTGAGTATGTATTCACCCTCTTATTCCAGAATGGGTTCCATGTCTCATAATCAAACTTTCCGCCTGATGATGTCAGTCTGTCCCTGTTGTCATAGGTATAGCTCTGTTCGCTGTTTCTTGATATATTGTCTGTTGTATTGAATTCACTGTTTCTTCTGCTTAATATGTTCCCAACTTCGTCATACTGATAAGCTATGTTCTGAAGTGTCTTCCCCTCTGCGGATGTTGTCTTGAGGTTTGTCAGTCTCCGCATCACAGGCTCATATGTATATGTGCTCTCTGCCCCGTTACCATACTTCATGTATGTCCTCTGGCCGAACTCGTCGTACTTCATATCCTCTAAGTATACCTTTCTACCTGAGGATGTTTCTCCTGTGGCGCTCTTCAGGAGTCCCCCTTTGCCGTAGCTGTATGTTAAAATCTCACCGTCAGGGTATGTTAGTGTTCGCATCCTCCCTAAATTGTCAAATGCATATTTTGTGGTGTATGTTGATGTTGTATCACCGTCATTTATTGTTCTCACAGTTTTAACTGTTTCCCCTAACTTGCCGTAGTAGAGCTCTTCGCTCACTGTGCCGTTGTCTGTTTTATTAAATGTGGAAAAATAGTATGATTTGAAAAATTTTCTTGACCCAGCTTCGACACTCCATTGTATAACGCAGCTATAACGGTATTATTAACATATGGCAAAGATAAAATTCAGAGCCCCGGTAAAATCTGTTCATGGACGTCTTGGTAATGTTATTTATTATAATGTTAAGGGATATCAGTACGCCCGCTCATACACCCTCCCCCGTAATCCGCAAACAGTGAAACAGCAGAAAAACCGTGCTGACTTTGCAGAAACAGTTAAACTCTGGCAGGAACTCCCGACACGGGAAAAATCAATTTATAACCGGATGGCCCTGGGAAAACCTGTAAGCGGTTACAATATTTTCATCTCAATGAAAATGAAAGGTATAGATCTTATACTTCTTAAACGGATTCATAAAAGGCAGGCAACGGACAGATTACTACCAGCTGCCAGTATGAGAGCCGGCACCTCCGTTTCAGCTTCGCTTCTCTTCGGAAAAGATGAACATAAGATAAAAAAACCGGGGAGCAGGGGTTCGCCTGGATTTATTATACCGCAGGCAACTGTATTTTCAGCAGCATAATCAATCAAAGGAGGCGCACAGTCAATCCCCCTATTCCTGGCATCATCATAACCGCTTAAAAAAAGAAACGGCCTTCACCTGGTTCTATGCAAGAATCATGCCAAATCCTATATAGTACTCTTCACCTGAACCTCTATCTATCCGGCATCTCTCCTATATCCTTCCTATATCTCTCCTATGTCTCACAATTTATTGTTTATAAAAATTTTTTTTAAAAGCAAAATGTGAACATCGTATAAACAATACAGATCGCTTTAGGCAGGCGTTTTACTCATCAATATAAAATACTCTTCGCCGGTTTCCTGCAAGGAATACCGATATCTCACAACATAAATTCAGTAATGCTTGACAATATGTATCAGGATGTATAAATTCTACTCGATGAAAACAACTATTAATATTAACGAAGATCTCCTTGCAGAGGCGATGAAAATATCCGGGGCAAAAACAAAAACTGAAGCCATAGAGCATGGGTTAAAAGAGATTATTTCATCATATAAACGTAAGGAACTTGCTAATCTTTTCGGAAGCCAGAAAGATATTTCTATCCCTGAAAGAAGACGATTCTAATGATAATCGCTGATACAAACGTCTGGGTGTCATTTTTTAAAGGCGAAAAGAAAGCACTATCTTTAAAGGAAATGATTATTGAAAATCAGGTAATTCTGCATCCATTTATCTATGGAGAATTACTTCTCGGTGGTATTGCACAAAAAGCAGAAAAACTTCTTCATTCTCTCGAAACAACTGTAACAACGGAAGAACAACTGGTTTTTCACTTCATCACAAAAAATCAAATTCAAAGCCGCGGCATTGGCTGGGTCGATATAAACCTTCTGGTGTCAGCACTTTCAGGAAAACACCAGATATTTACTTTTGATACAAATTTAGCAGCACTTTGCAAAGAATTTCGATGTGACTATTAATCCCATTAAAAAAAAATCATTCTCCCTTCTTCTTAAAATCACCCTTCCCTCGCCCGGAATCCTTTCTGTAACTGCCGGCACCACCTGTTCGTCCTTTGCTTTGAGGTTTACCTCTATCTGTGCCGCGTGTACCGAATGAAAACCTGCTTTTGAAAGATGGTGTATCTCCCCGCCTCACTCTCTTCTGCTCCGGCTTACTCTCTTCAGTTATATCAGGCATTGTTCCCACAACTCTCGGCACACCCTTCCCCTCTTTCTTCATAATAAAAAGGTAATTGAATCCGCGAAGGTAGAAGTTCCCCTCGTCAGCAGCTTTACGGTAGTTACCCATTGTCAGCGTTTTGTTATGACGGGTCACGGAGATAATATCAACTGTGGTGAAGTGTTTTGAAAGCATCTGATGGAGTCTGAATCCGATCGGAACAAATCCTTTCTTTTTATCGAAGTAATCACAGACATATAGTGCCATGTACCTGTCAGGACGGAGTATACGGTTGATCTCCGCAATAACCTTCTCCATCGATTTAAAATACTCCTCCTCATAAGCCGGGAGTTTGCCGATGCAATCTTTTTCATTAGAGTAGTTCACATTGTCGCCGTATGGCGGATCAACAAAGACGAAGTCAGTCTTGCCGCTTTCTATGGGGAGCTTACGCGCGTCAGAGCGGAATATATCCTTTCGTGTGGGATTTATATCATACCCCAGGGGCCTGCGGTTTGTATCCCTGCACACGTCAAGAGTGGTGCCGCTTCCGCACATGGGGTCAACAACAAGGTCATTCTCATTGGTGTATCGCATCAGGCAGTTCCATATTATGTATGAAGGGGTCGCACCGAGATAACTGCGGTCACCCTGGTCCTCACGTCCGTAATTCTGTGAAGGGTAATCCCATAGTGTAGTGACCTGTCGCTGAAGTTTCGGTGTAGGCATAAATCCCCCTTTGAAGATAATCTAACAATTGCTTTAATCCCTTTCATGGAAATAGTGGTTTTTGTAAAGACATTTACATCAGGAAAAAATGCTCAAATCAGTATTCCATGACTATAAATTATTTAAAATATTACTATAGGGCGGTCACAAAAACGGAGTTTTTGTGACCGCAGG
>DINC01000335.1 GCA_002425885.1 Spirochaetia bacterium UBA5550
TGATTGATCTTTCCTTCCTTAATTGATACAGAAATCCCCTGTGAAATAACCTCTCCGCGTCCGTATATTGAATTAATATAACGTGTGAATGAAGGGCTGATGTTCATAAGGTTAAGCCCTATATCAGATTTCAGTGAAGAGTTGAAAACGCTCCCCTCTGAATTAATGAAGTATATATCCCCCACTCCAAGTCTGTTAGCCATTGATTTAAGTGTATCCGGGGAAACCTTCCCGGCTGTTCCCGCGTTGCTGATATCTCTATGAATTGAGTGAAGGGCTTTTCTCCCTGTACTGTCCATCTGTTCTTCTATTGAATGAAGAATACTCTGGTAGTGTTCCAGCTGTTTTTCTATGCGCAGGATCTTCTCTTCCCTGTTTTCACGGAGAACCGTCTTTACGAAATCATACGAGAAACGACCTATGATAATGGATATCACAGCAGCTGTTATTACTATAACTGCCAGAAGCAGTTGAAAGAGCCTTTTTCGCATTTATCAGCACACCATTGAAACAATCATATTATACATTACAGAAGAGCAGAGCCCTGGTAAATGTTCATCTTTTGAATATTCCTGAAATTTTGCGGGCAGCAGATCATAATATATTTATATCATATATTATATCAAGGTCAACATAAAAAATGCAGTTAAAAATCGTTCCGAGCAATAACTACAGATGAGTTAATCAGGCTTACCTTGTATTTTATACCGCAGTAATCGCGGTGTTCTTTAAGGAGAGATTCCATTTCTGTGCGGGCTTTAAGTATTTTGTTCCTGATTCGGGTGATTACGCTTCTCATATCTTTGCCGTACCACTTCATCTGGCTTTCATGCAGATCGAGCTTCTCTTCAAGTTCCTTTATCTGCTTTGTGTATGATTCTTTGATCTTTTCGATTTCAGGATCTATCTGAATATCAATATTTTCATTAAGATCAAAAAGCCTGTCATTAATACGTTCCATGATCTTTATCCTGGCAACATCGAAGCAGTATGATGCGTTACACCGCACATACTCAATTGCACCGTGATGTTCAGCCAGAGGAATATTGTGTAAAAAATCCTGATCCATGAACTGTTCTTCAATTCTCTTTACTTCATACTCAGTAAGCGCCGCCCCCTTTTCAACAAGTACCGGAAAAAACTGATGTGTGACTGATACTGAAATAAATTCAACAAGGTAGTTGAAAATCATTCCGTCAAAAGGTGTATCGCTTTTAATAAAAATAACACCGGACTCACCTCCGAAACAGTCGCTGTTGCAGTAATCGATGATCCTGTCAACTGTACTGTGCCCGAACGCCAGAAACTCCAGGCTTTCATCCTCCAGCGCCCTCTCGCTGTCAAAAGTGCCGTATCTGATCTGGGCGTCATCACCGGCACCGGAGAAGACCCTGTAAAGTCCCGCCTTGCTGTTTTTCTTTGAAATCAGATCCTGGGCATAAGAATCCTCATCCATGAAGTCACTTATAAATTTTTCAATCCGCCGGTTTGTGAAACTACGATCTTTGAGGGTAACCTTATAGTACTCATCATAATTAAAATCCATACGCCCTGCCACTGTCAGTTCAGAAAGCTTTTCAAAGCTCTGCCGCGCGTTTTCTATTCTGTCAGAGAGCTCAGATTCAACCTCCTTCTTTTTCTTTCTTCCGGTGGCAAGTTCCATGAAAAGTGTATTAAGATTAACCTCATCTTCAATCTGACCCAGCATAATGTCAGGTGTGCCTATGGACTCCTCAAATATCTTGAGCTTCTCAGTGAGTACTTCAAGTACACGCTCCGCCACAGTCCCCCGTGTGGAGAAGTTATATATATGCACATCATTGGGCTGTCCGAATCTGTGAATACGGCCGATCCTCTGTTCTATCTTCAGCGGTGACCACGGCAAATCATAATTTATGAGAATGTCGCAGAACTGCATATTGCGCCCCTCTCCGCCAGCCTCTGTCGCTATTATGATCTCCACTTCATTCTTGAATTTGAGAATTGCCTCCTCCTTCTCGTCCCTGTTCATTGAGCCGTTGAAAGCGACCCTGCTGAAGCCGGAAAGAATTTCCATGAGGTAATCCTGAGTTGTCCTGAACTGCGTGAAAATCAGAAACTTTTCGTGCCCCTTTTTCTTTAAATCTTTTATGAGCCTTACAAGCTTTTCACCCTTTTTGTTCGATTCGATCTGCGATGCGAGATTAACAAGCCGGTCAATAGTGAGAATCTCCAGTCTCAGTTCATCAATTGTCTTTTTAACAGTGAGTTCCGCATTCTCGTCAAGTTCTTCAAGTTCAGACAATGTTTCATTATCAAAGCATCCGGTATTGAATTCCACGTATGCATTATTCAGAGACTCGGCTTTAACCAGAAGGTCTTTCAGCCGCGCAGACCTGTTCCTCAGTGCAACTAACAGAGCGTATGACGAAGAATCCAGCAGTTTCTGGAAAACAGTCATTACAAATCCCACAGCACGGTTCTCCGACTGAAGCGCGCGGTTGAACTCCTCTGCAACGTATTTCGTTGTCTCGTCATAGAGGAACCGCTCGTCATCATAGAGGTCAAATCTTATTGTGCGGGCATGACGTTTTGTAAATCCGCCAACATCATTCTTTGTCCTGCGAATTACAACCTGGTCCAGTTTTCTTTTAAGCTCAGAGAGGTCAGCTCCGTCAGTACAGAACTGGTTGTAGAATGACTGGTACGGCCCAAGAATATTTTTATCAACCAGTGCAATGAGATAATAAAGCTCTTCAAGTTTCCCCCGGAAAGGGGTTGCTGAAAGGAGCAGGAGCGACTTTGTCCTGACTGCCACCTGCTCCGCCATACTGTAAGCCAGTGTTGAACTGTTGGCGTCTCTTCTGAGCCTGTGTGCCTCGTCAAAGATAACAAAGTCCCATGCACAGTGAATCAGATCCTCCTGGAAGTCCTTCCCTTTAATGAAATCAAGAGAGCAGATAACACGATCATATACTTTCCAGGGGTTCCCCCCTTCTCCCGCAATCTGCGAAGCCTTCTTCAGAAGCTTCCTGTCCATGATTATAAACTTCTCGTTGAACTTGCTCTCCATCTCATTCTGCCACTGGAAAAGGAGCGATGCAGGGCAGATGATGATTATTCTCTTATAATTCTGCCTGTAGATCATCTCTTTAATCACAAGGCCAGCTTCAATTGTTTTACCGAGCCCTACCTCGTCTGCGATTAGAAATCTCTGTTTGAATGAATTTACAATCCTGTGCGTGCTCTCCACCTGGTGCGCTAAAATACGCGTTCTGGAGTTTGATAACGAAAGTATCTTATTATAAGCATATGCAAGTTTTAATATAAACGACTCGGCTTTTAGTATAAACCTCCGGCCATGCGGCAGAGAAGCGCTTTCGAAAAGCTCTCTGATGCGCGCCTCATTTTTTATGATCAGTTCACCCGCCGGTATATTTTCATCCGGTTGATAAGTAAAGAGATCCGGCAGGATTAAATCCGCTTCAGTATTCATAGTTCAGAAGTATTTGAAATTGTCCCTGGAGGTTTTTCAGATGCGACATAATAGAACATATACAGGTTATGGGCAAGTATTTTTTTATGGGGAGAAGGAGCGGGCTCTGACCCCGTCTTCCTTTTCTTACCCGGTCTGCCATATCTGCAAAAACATCGGCTCTGACCCCCCGGTACCATTAAATGCTCATTTACCAAAAAAATATCAAAATCATGCTCTGACCCCAAAAAAAATTCAAAAATTCGGAAGCCGGAATCGTATTAATAGCAGAAATAACAAATACTAAATACGGAGAACCGGATGGCACGACCATTAAGAACAATCGCCCAGGGAGTAACTTATCATTGCTACACCAGATGTCATGGAAAAAGAGATCTGCTAAAAAGCCGATACGGAAGGCGGCATTTCATAGAAGCTGTTCAAATGTGCCAGGAAAAATATGTATTTGAACTAATTGCTGCTGAAACTGTTGTAAATCATATACATCTTATTATTAAAACACTGGAGAATGAAGAAACAATCTCCCGGATAATGCAGTACATAAAGGCAAGAATTGCCGAGAAATATAACAGGGCAACAGGTGAAACAGGTAGTTTCTGGAATGAACGCTTTGGTTCAACAATAATTGAAGAATCGGATAATCCGGAACAGTACCTCCTATGGCTTCTGTGGTATATAGGCTACAACCCTGTACGTAAAGGGCTGTCTCATGACCCCCGCAAAAATGAGATCGGTTTTATAAACTGCTATCTTGACGAAAACTTTAGTTCCCAAATAAAGTTTACTCTGCATGAATATTTTTACAATCTCGGGAACAGTTTCAATGTCCGTGTTAAAAGATTTCTTGAATATGAAGAAGCCTATCTAAAGAGGCTTGCGTTGTGGGCATAATAGCGGCGGGTCGGCATGGGGTCAGAGCCTGATTTTTTCCCGCATAAAAAACCCCTGTTTCCAGGGGCCTTTATGTATTAAAAATCTGAAAACGGAATAACCCCTATTCTTTCACCTGTGTTGTAAGGAAAATCTGGATCCCCATCTGCTCAATCTGGTCTTTAATCTCTTCCAGCTTGTCGATATGAGCATCTTCATCCAGAAGTATGCGATCCAGCATATCCTTGGTGGCGTTATCACCGACCTCCGCAGCAAGTTTTATTGCATCGTTGTATGCTTTAATTGCTCCCTCTTCAGCATTTATATCGTTTGCCACCTGTTTGGTTACATCCGCTCCGATATTGATCTTATTAAGAGTTGTTACAACAGGTGTCCCTCCGAGGAAGAGAATTCTCCCTATTAACTGCTCGGCATGTTTCATTTCGTCAATTGCTCTCTTCTCAAACCCCTCATGGAGTTTAACATAACCCCAGTCAGCACACATCTCAGAGTGTACCATGTACTGATTTATTGCTGTCAGCTCATCCGCAAGCAGATAGTTCAGCATATCAATTAATTTCTGATTACCTTTCATCCTTATTCTCCTTCAAATTCATTTGTAATATATTCTAATTTACATGCTTATAACGGAACAGACAACTTTATTTTTAAAAACATGGTGACAAAAAACGATTTTATCCGGAATTAATACATATTCCACTCTGCGGAGAAACCTATGATTGACCTTAGAAGCGACACAGTTACCAAACCGGGAAAAGAAATGCTTGAAGCAATGATGAAAGCCGAAGTCGGTGACGATGTATTCAGGGAAGACCCGACAATTAACCGGCTTGAAAAAATGGGGTCAGAGCTCTTCGGCATGGAGGGAGCCCTTTTCTGCTCATCCGGGACAATGACAAATCAGATTGCAATTAACGTTCACACTAAACCGGGGGATGAAGTCATCTGTGATAAACTTGCGCATATATATTACTATGAAGGCGGCGGAATATCTAAAAACTCCGGCGCATCTGTTGCTCTCCTCTCCGGCGACAGGGGGAGATTCACTGCTGCTGATGTTGAAGCTGCAATATGCCCGGACGATATCCACAGGCCTGTAACCTCACTTGTGGCTGTTGAAAATACAGTCAATAAAGGGGGAGGAGCTTACTGGAATTATGATGAACTTCAGAAAATCAGTATCCTCTGCCGCGAAAAGAACATCCCTTTTCACATGGATGGAGCCAGGTTTTTCAATGCCATTACAGAGACAGGTGAAACTCCGGACAAATACGGAGAGCTTTTTGACTCAATCTCCATCTGTCTGTCAAAAGGCCTCGGCGCCCCGGTAGGCTCACTCCTTCTTGGCAGCAATGACTTTATAAAACGTGCACGACGTGTACGGAAAGTTTTCGGCGGCGGCATGAGACAGGCAGGTTTCCTTGCAGCAGCGGGGATATATGCTCTTGATAACAATATTGAAAGACTTGGAGAAGATCACAGGCGGGCAAGAGAGATCGGGAAAGTTTTAAACACACTCCCCTACGTTGAAGAGGTAATACCTGTTGAAACAAATATTCTGATATTCAAAGTATCTATGAATGAAAAAGATTTTCTCTTAAAACTGAAGGAGAAAGGGATACTTGCAACAGCTTTCGGTCCGAAAACCATAAGGTTTGTAACCCATCTCGATTTTACAGAAGATATGCTGAACAGAACCGAGGAAATGTTAAGAGATATTAAATAAATTCAGAGGGTCAGAGCCTCTGCTTTGTCAATAGGGCTCTGACCCCTACTCCACATGCAGCAGCAGCCCCTTCAGGTATTCCCCCTCCGGATGGANNCAGGATGATCCGCCCCCTGCGATAACTGACGCAGTACCCTTACATTCCTCCCGGCATCAGCTGCCGCGCCGAAAACAATCTTCCTGAAGAGATCCTGGGAAACATGCTGTGAGCAGGAAAATGTCAGCAGGAGTGAATCCTTTTTTATCCTGCGCAATGCACTTAAGTTTATATCCTTATATCCGCGCGCGCCTTTATCTACTCCTGATGCGTGCTTCACAAAGGCCGGAGGATCAAGAATAATCATATCAAAAAAATCCGCGTCCATTTCGCGGAGATATTCAAAGCAGTCCGCTTTAATAGAAACAGCTCTATCTGTCTCCCCGGAATTCAGGATAATGTTTTCACCTGTCATATCAACAGCTGAGGCTGATACATCAACACTATGAACAGACTCAGCCCCGCCTGCCAGGGCATATACAGAAAACCCTCCCGTATAACAGAACGCATTAAGCACCCTTTTCCCCTGAGCAAGAGATCGGACAAGTTCACGGTTGTCTCTCTGATCGAGAAAAAATCCGGTCTTCTGCCCTCCGGCAATATCAACAGTAAATTTAAGGGAGTTTTCAAGAACTTCAACGCGCTCCACCTCCCCGCCCCTGAGCAGATAGTCCCCGGCGCAGACGCCCTCCACCTGGTTAGCTCCGCTGTTTTTGACAAAGATATTTTTATATCCGAGAGATTCAAGGGTATCAGCTATATCCTCAAGCATAAGCTCAACACCCATTATAAGAGCCTGAACAACAGCTGTATCACCATACACATCGATGATAAGCCCGGGGAGGAAATCGCCCTCTGCATGTATAAGCCTGAAGCAGTCAGTTTTCTCTTTATTAATGAAACGCCCTCGAAGCGCCGAAGCTCTGCGGATTTTTGCAGAGAAATAATCAGCATCAAAATCTGCTGCACGTACTGAAGTAAATTCGAATATTCTGCAGGTGATCTGACTTGCCGGTGAAAAAAATCCGTAGCCGATAATCGCCCCGTCAGAAGTGACGGCCTCTACAATTTCGCCATTGCTGTAATCAGGTACTGTAACAAGAGCCCCGGAGAAGATCCAGGGATGTCTGTTTATGAAAGATTTCTCGCGCCCATGCTTTATCTTGATCTGTCTGTACATAATAAGGTCAGAGTTTACTCCGCAGATTCAGATGAATCTGTATCATCATCAAGGCTTTCATCGGTCTCACCGTCAACCTGATCCTTTTTTAACGCCTTTTTCTGTAGTTTCTCTTCCTTTTTCTTTTTTTTATCCAGTTCTTTTCTTCGTTTTTCACTGCTATAAGGGTTTGGTCTCAAAATATCTCCTTTTAACGC
>DINC01000387.1 GCA_002425885.1 Spirochaetia bacterium UBA5550
AATGTAACATAAAACCTTAAAATGGTCTAATTTGAATTGCAGTTCTGAAATAATTATTAAGACTGTCCTCAATAAATAAAACAGGAACATGGAACCATGAAAAAAAGTTTACGGTACTTTTCACTGGTAATCGCGGCAGCTTTTATCGCGACTATCGCATTTGAATCACTCTCATACGCCAGAGCAGGTGGCGGACGCTCATCAGGGAGCAGGAGTTTCAGAAGCGCACCGTCACAGCAGAGATCATACTCCACCCCTTCGCAGAATCAGCGGGGAAACATGCTTAAAAGCATCGGCGGCGGAATAGTGGGGGGCTTACTTGGAGGTATGCTCTTCAGATCTCTCGGCTTCGGGGGAGGCATGGGGGGAGGAATACTCCAGCTCATTATATTTGCTGCAATAGGCTACTTCGTCTTTAAATTTATCAGGAACAGGATGAATACTTCACGGGGAACACCTGCGGCAGCACAGCAGCCGTTAAATCACGGCAAACTCTTCAGAGAGGATTCAGCGCCCTCAATAAATACAACAGCAGGGATGCCTCACACAGCTCCATCCTTTGATGAAAGAAATTTCAAGGATAGCGTAATGGATATGTTTTTCAGGATACAGGCCGCATGGATGAACAGGGACCTGTCACCGGTTTCAGATATTTTAGAAGATAAGATGAGAAGCTTTCTGCAGGATGACATCAGCAGGCTCATCTCTGACAAAAAGATCAACAGGCTTGAAAACATCGCGGTAAGGAGTGTTGATATCACTGAATCATGGAATGAAGGGGGATACGATTGCATTACTGTCAGAATATATGCAACAATCCTTGACTATACAGTTGATGAAAGAAACGGTGAAGTAATTGAGGGGAGCAAAACCGAGCCTGTAAAATTCGAGGAGCTCTGGACATTTGAGAAGAGTTCCGGCGGTTCAAGCTGGCAGCTATCAGCAATAAACCAGTTGTAAAAGTTTTTAAAAGGGGCTGTATAAAAAAATTTCCTTGTCATACCGGCTGTAGCGTGCGCGCCCTGAGCGTAGCGAAGAAGTACCCTCGGGGTAAAATGCCGGTATCTCATACAGCTGATTCAATCAGGAGATTCCGGTATTTGCACGAATTGAAGTTGCAAAACCGGAATGACAAAAACATTACAATCAGACTTTTTATGTAATCCCTTTAAATTCAAAAATCAGACACCGATCTGCGCCAGATTTTCCCCCGATCTCGCAAGAGTGATTATAACATCATTGATTACTCTCCCTGCAAAGCCCGCTTCGCATACATAGAAATAATATAGCCACTTCCTCTGGAACTTCCCGTCATAGCCGATAGACATTAGATGGTCAGATGAAGAGGTAAAACGCTTTCTCCATTCACGCAGCGTTGGGGCATAATGAGGGCCTATATTCTCAAGGGCCTCAATGTACAGCCTGCTGTTCTCTGCCATGGATTCAGAGAGAGCAGTAACTGACGGCAGATGCCCGCCGGGGAATATATGTTTCTGTATCCAGTCCATCCTTCTCTTGTAATCCTTATAATGATGGTCCATTGTTGTGATAACCTGAAGTACAGCAACACCATCGGGCTTCAGCAGTCTGTCAATTGCCTTGAAATATGAGGCAAAATTCTCATGACCCACAGCCTCAAGCATCTCTATTGAAACAATCTTATCGAATGAACCTTCCATATGTCTGTAATCAATAATCTCAACATTAACCCTCTTTTCGAGGCGTTCTCTCTTTATCAGTCCCTGCACGTAATCATGCTGTTCCTTTGACAGGGTAATTGTTGTTACGCGGCACCCTGTTTTCTTTGCTGCTTCAACAGCAAAGCCGCCCCAACCGGAGCCTATTTCGAGCACATGATCATTTTTTCCAATGCCGGCACTTTCAATTATCCTGTGGAGTTTATTCAGCTGAGCCTGTTCCAGGGTTTCCTGTTTCTTCCGGTATATCCCGGATGAATAGATAAGCCTCTTATCAAGAAATTCAGTGAAGAAACTATTACCCAGGTCGTAGTGCCGGCCTATATTCTTTCTGCTGCCGTTTATTGAATTTCTCTTTCTCCTGTTCAAAAGGCGGTTCATAATAAGCCCGAAAGTTTTTATTGCAACATGATTATCCTCATCAAGATCAAGGTGCTTTATAAAAAAGAGGATGAGTTTTACCGGGTCTGATGAATCCCAGCCGTGCTCCATAAATGACTCACCAAAGCCGATCTCCCCGTTAAATAATACTTTTGAGAAGAAGGAGTAGCCGTTGATTGTTATATCCGCTCTCTCTTTTGAATCAGGGCTGCCGAAATTTTTTACTGTGCCGTCAGGATATGTAACAGAGAGATATCCATTTTCTATTCCGGAGAATACTCTTTCTATCCCTTTCATTGAGAGTCTCTGCATAAACCCTGCGGGGAGCCTCCCTATTGTCATGGCGCTGCGTGGTTCAGGCTTCGGGTTATACCCTAATTTTCTGAAAAAGAAAAGCTTGAATGCCTCTTTATAAATTCTTGCCACAGTGAGAAGCGTTGTGACAGGGAATGCCCGTATAACAGCGCGGAGGTTCTCTGAATTTAATGGTAATGCGTCACCGGAGAGCCTTGCTGTAAGTATATCCCCCTCCGCCCTGTGGAGAATAATCCTCACATCGATCTTTTCACCGGGCTCCGAGAAAAGGAAGGTGTAGTAGCCGTCAACATTATTGAAAGGGGAGACATGAAACTTTTTGTCATGCCTGAATTCAATAAAGCCTTTCTCCCTTTTAACAGGTTTATCAAGGAGATAAATGTGCTTTTCCCCGAAGGTATTATTCACTTCAGCAACAACGCATGACACTGCACCATCTTTTCTGTAGCAGAAGTAGAAACTCACAGGATTAAAAACATACCCCAGGTAACGTGCCTGTGTAACAAGCACAATCCTCGTAACACCTTTATCCGCACCATGACTTTTAAGGAGAGCAAGTATCTTCTCATTTATAGACCCGTCACCTTTAAGGTAATCCCTGTCGCGCAGAGAAACCATGCTCCGTCTGTTGTAGCCGAAGCGTTTAATCTCTTTATCAATAAGCGGAAGTTCATCCAGATCAAAGGCGTAAAAATAGTGGGGATACCGCAGAACATGGTTCGCCGGGCGCACTCTGGCGTGCATCACCTCCCCTGTGTAAATCAGAGACTTCATAGATCGCACCCCAGTAATTTCGCTACATCAACACCTGAACGCACTGCATCCTCATGGAAGCCGTACCCGAAGTAGCTGCCGCAGTAATAGGTTCCGTTTACACCGTTCAGTTTATGAAGCTCTACTTGTGTATTCATAGACTTGAAAGTGTACGTCGGATGATAATAATCCATTGAAGCAATAACTTTATCCTTTGGGATCTTCTTCACACTGTTAAGTGTTACGTAATAATTATTAACAGTTTTAAGCCCCTGGAGCCTGTTCATGTCATAGGTCAGTGTAAGAGGTGAACCTTTCTCCTTGCCAACGCTCCTGATAAAGTTCCAGGAAGCCATGGCGTTTTTATTAGTGGGCATGAGTGTATCGTCAGTGTGGAGCACTGTGCGGTTCTTCTGGTATCTCCAGACCCCCAGGAGCCTCTTCTCATCCGCAGTGGGGTCACTGAGCAGTTTAAACGCCTCATCAGCGTGGGCCGCGATTATGGCGATGTCAAATGTCTCCTCCTTCCTCCCCTCAGCCTTGATCTTCACAGCACCTTTTGTACGTTTCAGAGACTTAACAGCGCTGTTTACAAGGACATCCTTTTTCAGGGTTTCCCGCAGAGCTTTAACATAAGAATGGCTCCCCCCCTCCACTGTTCTCCATACATGCTGCCCTGTTAAACTTAAAAGTTTGTGGTTATTGAAAAATCTGAAAAACGAATCTGCGGGAAAATCCATCATCTCGTCATCCGGTGTTGACCATATAGCTGATCCCATGGGGAGTATATGATGAGTCAGAAATATATCAGAAAAATTCCTCTCTTTAAGATACTCCCCGAGAGTGAGTTTAGCCGCAGCCCCTGTCTCAAGGTCGGACTTCGCGTGTTTATAAAATCTCAGAAGGTCATAAACCAAGCGCTGAAACTTCGGGCTCACAACATTCCCCCTCTGAGCGTAAAGGCCGCTTAAGCCCCTGCTTGAGTACTGAAGCCCTGTCTCCTCGCAGTGGTAGCCGAAGGACATGTCGCTGTCACGCAGGTTCACCCCGAGCTGTGAAAGGAGCTTTGTAAAGAGCGGGTAGTTGGCGTGATTCATAACAATGAAGCCTGTATCAACAGGTGTCCCTTTATCAGGCCCCTTATCAATTACTATTGTATGAGTATGCCCTCCGGCATAATCGTTCTTCTCAAATACTGTTACATTATGCTCCCTGTTTAAAATATAAGCTGCAGTGAGCCCTGCAACACCTGAACCAATAACTGCAATGTTAAGTTTCTTCTTTGCCACAACTCCCCCTCTTTTCGATGAAAAATATTTTATAAGATAATATACATAAAAGCCTGCGAAGACCCCCTGCATTGTGCCCCAGGCAATATCAACCACTGACATAAGAACGCCGTACCCTTTGACAAAAGATAGATTGGTAAGATCATAAGTTGCGTATAACGCGAAACCGGCAAGTGCCCCTGCTATTACTGAAGTAAGAAGCGTATTCTGCGTGTTAAGCGCCAATGTAATAACAGATACAATGGCAAGAGCGATAACCACCTGCGCCAGGATCCCGGCATAAAGATTAAAAACAATCTTTCCATTTTCAACCTGTGAAAGATACCCGAAATGCTTCAGATAAAATGGACTGGCTATGACCGCAAGCCATAGCAGATCAAGGACAATAAATATTACGGCAGATAGTGCGGCAGTTTTAATAAAAGCCAGTGACATAAAAAACCCCATATTTACCCCCATTTTCAGTATTATAACAAAAATAATCTATTCATGCATTTTAATAATTAATACAAATATCAGATTTCTCACCCGAAAAA
>DINC01000100.1 GCA_002425885.1 Spirochaetia bacterium UBA5550
TGGATGAAAATATACTGATAAGCTGCTTTTTGGCAGTGTGCGGGGAGCCATTTATCAAAAAAAGCGTCGAAATTCCAGGTTCTCTGCTGAACTTTCACTTTTATTTTAAAGCTCTGCTCCCTTTAAGGTCTTCTGTAGCTGCTTGTGCAAGCATTGCAGATAAAGAAATCGCGATTTCAACAGCCTCATCAAGGAGCCCCGGAGTGATGATTGAGTCTGGCTTACCCGGTATAAGCTCTCTCCCTGTCGCAGCGAGGTCCCACAGGCTTTGAACAAGTGTTGCATTCCCTTTGAATTGCTTTACGTAGGAGTGCAGGTACATGAGGTTCTTCGTGTCGCCATGGACAAACCTGAGTGTCCGCAAAAGTCTGTCCCTGAAGGTGCGGGCTTTTTCTATTTTCTCAGCGCGGAACTGCTTAACCTCAGCCTCATCTAACTGCGAAGCTATCCAGAGACTCTCAGCCTCGCGAAGCGCGGATATTCTCGCAGGAAGGTCATCCACTAATTCTCTGCACAAACCTCCGGAGAGTAGAAGCTCAATGTCTTCAAGAGAGTTAAAGTATAGAGTCTCCGCTTCATGCAGAAACACATGAACAGGTTCAGGGCCGGGTTGCAGTACCTGATCTGCGGGGAGCGACATAAACAGGTCGAGCTTAATCGAATAGTGATCGGTAAAGTCCATCTTTCAGAAATATCCTACTCATAAAAATGTTTAAATTTAAAACAGGTCTTTATATCTTTTTTAAACCGGAATTTACCGGTGGCTCTCTCCCCCCTTCCTGTTAAAGCGAATCTGCGAAATTATCATTCCGGTAAGCATAAGAGCGCACCCGGAGTAGCCTCTTGGCCCCATGATTTCATTAAGCAGGAGAAACCCCCCCAAGCTGGCGAATACAGTCTCCATGCTGAGAACAATTGCCGCGTGCGACGGCTTTGCGTATTTCTGCCCGAAGACCTGGAGAGTGTAGGCAATACCTACCGAGCATATCCCGCCGTAAAGAATCGGCACAAACGCAAGCCTGAGACCTTCCATTGTAACAGTCTCAAACATAAATGCCGTAAAAAGACTAAAGAGCGAACATGTCATGAACTGAACAAATGAAAGTTTCAGCGCGTCAATGCTCTTTGTATAGTAATCAATCACAAGTATATGCACAGCCCAGAATATCGCCCCAATGAGCACATAGAGATCGCCTTTTGAAATAGTGAAATCCCCTGTGACACTGAGGAGATAGAGGCCGGTGACAGCTACCAGAGCTCCGGCCCACATGTTCAGGTTTATTCTGTGCCTTAAAAAAATTCCGAAGATTGGAACAAGCACAATGTAGAGGCCCGTAATAAAACCCGCTTTCCCGGCAGTTGTATCGGAAAGCCCAATCTGCTGAAGCGACGCCGCGAGGAATAATATAACACCGGTGATGCCCCCGGCAATAATCGTTTTTCCGCTTGAAGCGTCTATGGATTTATGGCTCCCGCGATTCATATAAAGCAGCGGGAGGAGCGAAAGCGCACCCAGGAAAAACCTGGTGCCATTGAATGTAAACGCACCAACATACCCGGCGCCTACGCGCTGCGCAACAAATGCAAATCCCCAGATTGCGGCAACCAGGAGGAGTATCATGTTTGCCTTGATTCTTTTGTTTTCCATTAAAATCTCCATGACCGCACCGGCAAGCGGTCTGTGTTGTTGATTACTGCTATAACACCGTTGCCCGGTGTCAACAGGATTATTCTGCAGTATCATATTCGTACCTGGAAAAATAATCAAAGATTAGTAAATGTTCATTAGTGGGCTGCTCTGCTTGATATTATTTTTTATATCCTGAAAAAGAGTTGAAATAACGCTGCTTTGTACCTCTTATTGCTCAAGGTTAAATTTATGAATAGAAAAGAAATACATATTGCCCCTTCTCCGGGGGCTTGTCTTGCGGTAAAGGTTCAGTATGACCCGGAGCTGCTCCCTGTAATAAAAGCAATTCCAGGAAGGCGCTGGAGCTTTGATGAAAAGATATGGTATATCCCTGATAGAAAGGATTACTTTGACTCAATACTTGCCGCTTCAGCAGGTATGAATTATGATATTTTTGTTGGAGGAGATGATGTGTTCAGCTTCCGGGAGGAGGCGCTTCTGTATGAGTCACTTGCTGACCTTAAAAATGAGCTTATAATCCGCAAATACAGCGGAAGCACAATGGAGAGCTACATCCGGTATAATTTCAACCTGCTTAAGCATGCCCGGCTTAAGGCTGCTGATATTACTCAGCAGGATATTACGCTCTTTCTTTCAGATACGATCACCCGTAACAATGCTAATGCGTCAACAGTCCAGCTTATAATTAACGCGTTGAGGTTCTATTATGGCGAGGTGCTGAAAAAGGATTTTATTTATGAATTCACTCCTCCGCGTAAAGATAAAAAACTCCCGGTTGTACTGAGCAGGAATGAAGTTTTTTCAATTATCAACAGTGTTGAAAACCTGAAACATCGGACTCTGCTTATGCTGATTTACTCTGCCGGGCTCAGGCTGAATGAGGCAATTACTATTAAGATTAGTGATATTGACACTGATCGCGGGATGATTGTCATAAGAAAAGGGAAGGGGAGAAAAGACAGAACAACTCTTTTGTCCGAGAAGTTTCTGGTAATTTTAAAAGAATATATTGCAGAGTACAGGCCTGACGACTGGCTTTTTGAAGGCCAGATCAGGAGGGAGCACCTTTCAGCCAGGTCTGTACAGCACGTTTTTACCCGTGCTGCTGATAAAGCAGGGATAAAGAAGAAAGCATCAGTGCATACATTGCGGCACAGCTTTGCAACACATCTGCTTGAGCAGGGGATTGACATTAGATTTATACAGGAACTGCTGGGACACAGCAGCCCGAATACAACTATGATTTATACTCATGTGAGTACAAGGAAGCTCAAAGACATTAAGAGTCCGCTTGACTTTTAAGTTACTATGTAACATTAATCGTTTTTCACCTTATTCCTACAGATTTGGTGACATACGTTTCACAGGATGTAGTTGTGCGCCATAGAAACAAAAATTTAGACCCGGCGTCCGTGCCGGGAAAAGCAAAGGCAAAAGAATTTAAAAGAATAAACGCATTTTATCAAACACCGAAAATTGGTCTGAACTAAAATTAAAGTAAAATGTGATTTCTTTTTTTGAATTTAAAGCGAGTAAATTTAATAATAATGTTTTGCATTCATCTCTTTTTTAATTTTAAAAGCAAAAGAAAAAAAAGATAAAAAAAGATAAAGAGAGAAAAAGAAAAAACGAAAGAAGATAAAGGCAAAA
>DINC01000099.1:0-2815 GCA_002425885.1 Spirochaetia bacterium UBA5550
ATTATTCTCTAAACTAATTCTGTAAAAAGCCGAAAATTACCATAGAACCGGAAACTCAACTATTTATGAAAAATTATCTAATCATTAGTATAATTACTGCGGGCCTGATTTCTTTATCGGCTATGTCCCTGTATGCGAAGAGTGATGTGATTAAGCTTGAAAACCTTGATCATAACAATAACACCCTTCTTAAATCGCTGCGTGATGACGTAAAAAAAACTCTTTATACCATTAAAAGCAGAAGAAGCGACAATAACCTTCCTGACCTTCAATTTTACAGCTACAAGGTTAAACCGGGAGAGAATTTCTGGGTGGTGCTGTCAAAGTGTTCCATGGATATGGACACTCTGATGACTGTTAACGGCCTTACATCACCATTTCAGGTTGTTCCAGGTACAGTGCTTTATATACCGAATATGCGGGGCGTTGTTCTTCCCGGAGAAAAAAAGAAAGAAGTTTACCAGGTACTTGCCTATGAAAAGATCGATATACGTTATGTACGCACAGTAAACAAAAGCAGCGATCTCGATAAAAAATTCATATTCATCCCCTGCGGAAAAATTTCCGGCGTGGAGAGATCAATGTTTCTCGGCACAGCGTTTCTTTCTCCTGTAAGAGAGGGGCGAACCACCTCAGGCTTCGGAACAAGGAGAAATCCCTTCAATAGCAGAAAAATGGAGTTTCACAAGGGGATAGATATAGGTGTTCCAATCGGTACAAAAATCCACGCATCAAGAAGCGGGAGAGTTGTATTCAGCGGATATGAGGATGGCTACGGGAAGCTTGTTATCCTTGAACATGAGTTCGGTTACCGGACATACTATGGCCACCTCAGCAGAGGGCTCGTCAAGGAGGGGGATCTTGTGGGGCCCGGTCAGGTTATAGCACTTTCAGGGAACACCGGGAGATCTACCGGCCCGCATCTTCATTTTGAGATAAGGAAAAACGGGCAGTCAATGAATCCCTTTACATATATAAAAAGAGTGCATACTGTCAGATAGATTCAGACACGGCTTTTACAAGTTCATTCACAGCATCAGCAATGTTGACAGTTTTAATCCTCTCCCCTTTTGCAAAGAGCAGCATCTTACCGTTCTGCCCCCCTGCAAGTCCGTAGTCTGCTTCACTCGCTTCACCGGGGCCGTTCACCTCGCAGCCCATTACAGCGATAGTTAATGTTTTATCGGCGGAGCGGAGTACTGCTTCAAAACTACTGTGCATTTCAGCATCAACTTTCTCTGCGATTTTCAGCAGGTCTATGTCAGTTGCGGTTCTTCCGCATGTGGGGCATGATATTATTTTTATCGGCGAATACCTGAGGCCGATAGATTCAAGGATCTTCCTCCCCACAAGAATTTCATCCCCCGGATCTCCGGTCATGGATACCCGTATTGTATCACCTATCCCTTTCAGCAGCAGATGTCCTATTACAATTGAGCTCTGTACTGTGCAGTTCAGCCCGTAACCGGCTTCGGTGAGCCCTATATGAATCGGATAGTTCCGCGTCTCTGCCATTATCTGATTTGCTTCAATAGTGGCAAATATGTCGGAGGATTTTATTGATACAGCAATGTTCGTGTAATTAAGATCCTCCAGTATCCTGATATTCTCAAGAGCCGAATCAACAAGAGCTTCAGGTGTGGGATGGGAGTATTTCTTTCTGTTAATTGATCCGCCGTTAACACCTATACGTATTGGTGTATTTCTGTCCTGGGCAGCAATTACAACCTCTTCAACTTTCCAGCTCTCACCTATATTTCCCGGATTGATTCTTATTTTAGAAATGCCTGCTTCAATTGCCGCAACTGCAAGCCTGTAGTCAAAATGAATGTCTGCCACAAGGGGGATGTTTACTGATTTGATAATCTTTTTCAGCGGCTCAATCCCTTTTTCGTTTCTGATGGCCAGTCTTACCATGTCAGCGCCAAGAGACTCAAGCTGTTTTATCTGCTTGATTGTCCTGTCTGTATCTTCGATGGGTATATTTGTCATAGATTGAACAGAGATTGGAGCATCACCGCCAATGGATAATTTCCCCGCGTGGATTTTAAATGATTCCCTTCGTTTTATGTATTCATTCATCTTTCAGACCTTACTTGGAATAGGAGTATATTTAAAGGCGGATTGTCATATTGAAAGAATCCGATAAATATATTTTTCAAAAAATAATCTACTTCTATAATAATAGGGATTTAACTGCTTTCAGGTCAATAAAATTTATAAAAAAGAAAAGCGGCAGATGCCGCTTTTCTTTGACAAATTGATGTGGCTGTTAAATTAGAAGTTATATGCAACACCGAGGTTTGCCTGTATTGCGGTTTCATCTCTAGCTGCAATATCAAGGAACTTATATCGTCCCTCAATCATGAGAGAGAGAGGGGTTCCGCCAATTTTCAGATCAAGTCCGAGGAAGAGGTCAACACCAGCGTCAGAATCTTCATCTGATGTATCATCATCGTCAAAATCGTAGTAGTTGAGAACAGGGCCGAAACCAAGAAATGGAGATATTGAACCTTTATCAAGGAAATGCCAGTACCAGTCAAAGTGGATTCCCCAAACGTCAACAGCCATATTTGTATCAGGATTCTCAAGTGTGAACATGTCAACACTCGGCCTGAAGTCAAGACTGTTGATTAAGAATGTACCCATGTCAAAGTATACGCCAAAAGCCCATGCATCATCATAGTCTTTGAGGTCATCTTTAGGCATTGTATAGCCGCCTTTAACGCCAATTGCCTTTGCAAATACCGCACTTGATGAGAAGCCAACAAAGAGGCATAGTGCAATAAAAAGTAATGAAAGTTTTTTCATGAAG
>DINC01000099.1:2831-10185 GCA_002425885.1 Spirochaetia bacterium UBA5550
CATGAAAGTCTCCTTTTCCTGAAATGTTTTAAATAAGTGTAAATATTTCAGAAAGAGTATAGTTTTGTCAATTTCTTTTAAATAAGTGCACATCAGATGTATTTTTTATTGCAAATAAGAATCGGTGTATCATAAATACTAAACATGACTATTTATACAAAAAACATTTCAATAGAGTTTAAATTCCAGGGGCTGAAAATAATTGAGCAGTTTTAACAGGCAAATATTACTATTTATTGTGTTGTTCTGCACAGCAGCTTTAGGCTCGTGCGGAAACAATATTAATGAAAATGTTTTATCCCCCTCTGATAATCCGGTAATTATCAATGATGATGAATTTTCCGGTATAGTATTCACAGAGATGAACCGGAATTTTTCAGATACCGGAGATATAAGGATCGAAAAATCGGGAGACGAAGGTTATTATATAGCCGGAACAGTTGCCGAAGATACAGCGGATAATGTCTGGTTCTCTTTAATTGATAAAAAGGGAAACCTTAAAAAAGAAGCATTTCTCAGAAGCGTTTATGATGACAGGGTGCGCAGAGTAAAAGTACCTGATAGTGAAAATCTGATATTATATGCTGACAGATATTATGAGGATGGCGATATCGATTTTATTATAGCAAAGGTTAATAGACACACCGGCATAGTCTGGGATTACTGTTTTGGTGATGAAACTAAAAACAGGGTATTTGATATAACCGGCACAGATGACGGCGGCACTTTAATTACCGGCCTTTCATATTATCAGCTGCTCGGGTTTATGCATTATACTACATTTATAATGAAGATTGACAGTGACGGGAAAAGTTTATGGAGAAAAGATTATAGAAGTCTTTTTTCAGTATTTATGCCCTCAGAGATCCGGGATGCGGGGAACGGGGAATATCTGGTCTCAGGCCTTTGCCTTAACAGGATAACAAACAAGTTTAAAACTTTTTTTACAAGGCTCGATATTTCCGGAGATGTGCTCTCTTCTATTTTTATAAATGCAGCAGGTATGCACACAATGTTAATCGGAACATCCGCTAATGAGGATGGCGGTTTTACTGGAGTGATAAGCCTTACCGGCGGAATTTACGCGGACAGCATAGCAGTCGCCCGCTTTGACAAAGAGATGAATATTCAGTTTTTAAAGGAATACTCATTGCCTGACATCAATGTACGGGGTAAATATATAAAAGGGGGTCAGGACGGAATTGTTATTGCCGGGATGCTGAATAATGAAGCAGGTAATGGTCTCTATTTTTTACGGCTTTCAGATCAGGGAGTCATTCAGAATCTGACAACAAAATACTATGATGAGGATCAGTATAATATTACTGATGTTTATTTTAATTCAGAGGAGACAGATGAGGGCCTCCTTTATCTCTGCCGCTACAATAACAACGCAGGTCCCCTGCAGTATGGCAGACTTTTTCTGGACAGGATTCATCCGGATCATATATATAAATCAAATTTATCACGTGGTAATAGCACGGCTAATGCTGATTCAACTGATTATGAAACAGGGGGAGTTGAGCTGGAGACAGGGGACTCCTCCCTTATGGAGAAAGGGGGAGCGGGACTCTCCTTTATTATTAATTGAACATCTGCGGAACATCCGGTGTCAGTGCAGAAAGGTGTGTATCTTTTTTTTGTCACTTTCCCCGATATCTGCAAACTCAAGAGCTGTATCGTAGCTTTTTTTATTTTTTTTGCATCTTACCACCACTCCCTCGCATTTAATGGTATGATTCTTTTTCTCTCCATTCAGAGAGAGCTGCATGTAGACGCGGGAGTATGGCTCTAAAGATTCTGAAGTGTGGCAAAGTAAACCTTCATCGCTTATGTTGACACCTTCAGCCGCAATATAGTTTTCTCTCCCCATCTCAAGATCTATCATCTGGTTTATTGTAAAACGCGGTGATTTACGTCTTTCGGTTCTCATGCTTTTCCTCCATATCGGTTACAGATATTTTAATACTATAAATGAATAATTCAAAAAAAGTCTGTGTAATACCGGGATTAACCCGTCCGGGTGTTCGAGAATTTGTGTTGACATTTTATCTGTATTATAATATCTGAAAATAGACATAAATATATATATTGCACAGAAATGCAGAACTAAGCCGGTTAGTTTGTGTATGATCGATTCAGCAACCACTATAACAAATTTATAGAAGCGTTTAATTTAGGAGGATGACCAGATGAGTATTGCCAGTTCTTTTGGTATACCCGCAACTGACGTTACCCGCGAATTTTATTTTAACGTCGGCGGCCCTCACGGTTTCATGAGATGGGGGGTTTACATTTTCATGTTTGCCGCTGTTTTCTACCTCATTTATACCATCATTAAAAAGGTACAGATTTGGAGACAGGGAAAAAGCGAGCTTAGGACAGATTATCCTGAAAAAAGGATTATGGCTGTTATCAAGTACGCGTTTTTGCAGGCAAAGGTTCTGAGAGAGAGATTCCCGGGCATTATGCACGGCGCTATCTTTTTCGGATTTATAGTGCTGTTCATTGTTACAATGATCATTGTTGTGCAGGAAGACTTTACAGGACTCTTCTTCCATTATCACTTTATCCATGGTGATTTCTATATCATATGGTCTTTTTTTGGTGATGTATTCGGAGTTGTTGTTCTCATCGGTCTTTGCATGGCTATCTACAGAAGGTATATTGTTAAGCCCACAAGGCTTGATACCAAGAAGATCGATACATTCGCTCTTGCTCTGATAACAATAATCATTCTAACAGGATTTTTCAACGAAGCGATGAGGATCGCTCTCACAGGTTTTCCGGTATTTGAGAAAGTAGCATCTCCTTTTGGTTATGCTCTTGCTATGCCGTTCTCACTTGTAAGCGACAGCGGGCTCCAGGTATCTCACTATATCAACTGGTGGATACATATGCTTGCAGCTTTCAGCTTCATAGGCCTTATAGCTACTGATAAGATCGGACACATTCTTATCTCTTTCCTTAATATCTATTATGGAAATATTAAAAATGAAGATGCAAAAACAAAGTATACTGTTCCTGTAATCAGCCCTGCTGAATTCGAAACAGCTGAAAGTTTCGGTGTAAGCAAAGTTGAAGAGTACACATGGAAACAGCTTATGGATGGAGACGCATGTACAAGATGCGGAAGGTGTCAGGATAACTGCCCTGCATATCTTACAGAGAAGCCTCTCTCTCCGAAGAAGATGATAAATGACGTTAAAGCAAACATGGATGAGCGTATCCCTAAACTCATGGTTGCTGAAGACAAGGCAGCAGTTGAGACCACTGCTCTTATTGGTGACGGCACAGAGGGTTCCGGCTCAGTTCAGCCTGATGAATTCTGGGCATGTACAAACTGCGGCGCGTGTATGGAAAACTGTCCGGTTAACATTGAACACGTTCCCAAAATGATCGATATGAGAAGATATAAAGTTCTCATGGAAGGTGATATGGCTCCTGAGCTTCAGACAACCTTCGCAAACATGGAAACAAACTTCAACCCGTATGGTTTCGGATTCGGTACAAGGGGCGACTGGCTCCCAGCTGATCTCGGGGTGAAACTTCTCTCTGAAGATGCTGAAGTTGATTATGTATACTTTGTCGGCTGCGCTGCCTCTTTCGACAAGAGAAGCCAGAAGGTCGCCATTGCACTCCTTCAGATAATGAAGAAAGCAGGCCTCAAAGTTGGTATCCTCGGTGCTGAAGAAGCATGCTGCGGTGATGCTGCAATGAGGGGCGGTAATGAGTATCTCTTCCATTCTCTTGCTACACAGAACCTTGAGACATTCAAGGCTTATGGGGTAAAGAAGATAATTACAACATGTCCTCACGGATATAATATGCTCAAAAAAGAGTATGTAAGCTTCTCTAAAGTCGGATTAGGTTCTGACGGAAATCCTCTTGAGTACGGATTTGAAGTTTACCACCACACTGAAGTTATTGATGAGCTTATCAAAAGCGGTAAAATCAAACTTAAAGAGGCTCTCAACGAAACAATCACATATCACGATTCATGTTTCCTCGGAAGATACAACGAGATATATGCACAGCCAAGGGATGTTATAAAAGCTATCCCCGGCACAAACCTTGTTGAGATGAGCAGAAATCACAGAACAAGCTTCTGCTGCGGAGCTGGTGGAGCCAGGATGTTTATTGAAGAGCATCATGGAACAAGGATCAACCAGTTCAGAACAAAAGATGCACAGGGATCTGGAGCAACTAAGATCTGTACAGCATGTCCGTTCTGTCTCACTATGCTTTCTGATGGTGCAACTGAGCTTGATATAGCTAACCTGACAACTTTTGACATTGCTGAGTACGTTTATAACTCAATGGAAAAATAGATTTGTATCAGCACAAACAAGGGGCTGCAGCCCCTTGTTTTTAACAATGGGTTGTAACCCATTGTCTGATATCAGAAAGGCTCATCCTGAAAGGGGTGGGCCTTTTTTTATGTAATATATTTCTGATTATGTCGATAATATTGTAGAGCGGAAAAATTATCGTTATAATTATGGTCAGGATGAGAAAATTTAAACCGGCAATCATAATCATTTTTTTCATACTTATATCCGGAATCAGTCAGATTTATGGAAAGGATACCCACGCATTCAGGGTACATCTTCACACTGATAAACTTAAGTTTTATAATAATGATGAAATAATAGTGAAAATCAGTATAAAGAATATAACAGATGAACCTGCGGCGTTTTATCTCTACGATTCACCTGAGAGAATTGATATTTTCGACCGTAAAAGAGGGGATACTGCTGATTATACAACATTTAAGCCGGTTGTATATGATATGAACGGCAGGAATGCAGAGCTTGTTGTCCCTTATATTGCTTCTGATGAAAATGCGGCGGAAACACTCTCCTGGATGATTAAGAGAGAGATTAAGCTGGGGCCGGGTGAAGTTTTTACCCACAGCCAGAATCTCCGCAGGATATATGATATCCTTCCTGAAAAAAATTATCGTCTCAAACTTCATTTTTTCCCTTATATTGGTGATAAAGATGATGAGAACAGTGTTATTGTGAGCAGCAATGAGATTAAGTTCAGGGTAACCCGTGATAAAACTTATGAACCGTTTAAGCCTAAAGACCCTAATTCAGTCAGACTGGCTCCTTCCGAGGTGGTTCTTCTTCTTTTGAGCGCGGAGAGAGAGGGTAGTAGTGAACGGGCAATTAAGTATCTTGATGTTGATAAGTTTATACACTCATATCCCGATTTTTCCCGAAGATATGATATTTCGGATGATACAGATAAAAAAAATATTGAAAAAGAGTTCATACGTTACCTGATTAACAAAAGGGATGATCCTCTTGCTGAATACAGGATCGTCAGCGAAGAAATTGAGTCATCAGGTGTAGTTGCTTATGTATCTGTTGAGGCTAAAAGGGAAGGATTGATACGCCCGAGCCGTTTCAGGTACGTTTACAGACTTGAAAAGAATGCGGAAACCGATTATATATGGCTTGTAGCGGGTCTTGAAGCTTTAGTTATAAGGGATGTTAGAAAATGACAGAGATATTATCACAGGATGAAATAGATGCCCTGTTAACCGCCATCTCCACCGGCGAGGTGGACACGTCGGACTATACAGCAGTAAAAGAACAGAAAAAAGTCAAGATTTACGACTTCAGGCGTCCTGATAAATTTTCAAAAGACCATATCCGTACACTGCAGATGATGCATGAGACATTCGCACGTCTCACAACTACAGCGCTCTCAGCACAGCTTCGTGCGCTTGTGGGGGTTCACGTTGCATCTGTTGACCAGCTGACGTATGAGGAATTTATCCGCTCAATACCGAACCCTACAACTCTTGCAGTTATAAATATGGACCCGCTAAAGGGGTCTGCTGTTCTTGAAATAGACCCTTCGATAACTTTTACAATTATTGATAAACTTTTCGGAGGTCTCGGTGAAGCAACAAAGATAAGCCGGGAGCTGACGGATATTGAGCTCTCTGTTATGGAGGGTATTATTGTAAGGATTCTGGGGAACCTGCGTGAGGCATGGTCAAACGTAATTGACCTCCGTCCAAGACTTGGTAATATTGAGACAAACCCTCAGTTCGCGCAGATAGTTCCCCCTAATGACATGGTGGTTCTTATAACTCTTGAAACAAAGGTCGGCGAAGTTGAGGGTATGACAAACCTGTGTATCCCTTATATTTCAATTGAGCCTATAATATCAAAGCTTTCAGCACAGTATATGTATTCCAGTATCAGGAAGGGTATCACTGATGAGAACCTGGGTATTATCCAGAGCCGTCTTGAGAATGTCACCCTCCCTGTTGTTGCTGCAATAGGTAATGTCAAGATATCCGTGCAGGAGGTACTTGAACTCCGTCCTGGTGATGTTATTAAACTTCCGGAAACAAAAGTTGGTGATGATATGATCCTCACAATCGGAGGAAGAAGAAAATACAAGTGTACCCCCGGCCTTGTTTCCAACAGGCTTGCTGTTAAACTCGGCGAAAGGATTGATGAGGTGCCGGATGAACTTCTCACATCGAGCAGAAGCGAGGATGAATTTTAAATCTGAAATGTATCAGAATATTAAAAAAGCCGCTTAAATAAGCGGCTTTTTTCAGTTTTATAGTTAGTGGTTTACTTGGAAATCCTGTTGAGGTACGGCATGGGATCAACAAACTCTGTACCGATTTTTACCTGATAAAAACAGACATACTCAGTTGTTTTGCCAGTGCGGCCTACATAGCCGATTACTTCACCTTTCAGCACTTTCTGCCCCGGCTCAACAGATACCCTCTGGCAGTGGCTGTAAGATGTAATAAATCCGTATTTATGCCTTACAGAAACAGTGAGCCCAAGATTGGAGTCCCACTTAATCTCGCTTATGTTACCCGGTGCGGTTGCCCTGATCTCCGAGCCCGGAAATGCTTCGATATCTATTCCGGAGTTAAACTCAGTTTCAAAAGTGTATGGTGAATTTCTGTAGCCGTAGCGTGAAACGACGTAACCGTCAACAGGCCATACAGATGGCGTGTTCTCTATAATTTTCTTCCTGTAGTTCAGGAAATTTTTTATTTTTTTAACTACATCTTTTGTTGTTTCAAGCTCCTGACGGACTTCCTGAACATTCAGAAGTTCAATTGATGGAGCCCCCTGGTCACCGGCTGTGCTCTCGGAGTTAGGATTGGGATTAGGGTTCGGCACTCCCCCTTTTGCCCAGAGTGAATCTATATTACTGTCCGGTGTAAGTGAATAGAGATAAGTGAGTTCAGGTTTAAATTTCTGAAATATATCGTGGAGTTTGTTTATCTCCTCTTTATAAATTTTAATCTGTACCTTGGAGTCAGCTCCATCCCTTTTCAGGATTGAAACTTCTTTTACAGTGG
>DINC01000099.1:10196-13127 GCA_002425885.1 Spirochaetia bacterium UBA5550
CACTACAAACGCCACTATAGATGAAATGGTAAAAATTGATATGTGAAAATTAACAATTTTTTTCTCGGAGTGAGGGATAAACATGACAGTAATTCTTTCCTGTCCTTTCTCCCTGAATTTTTTCCATGAAAAGTCGAATTTTTCTTTAATTCCGGAAAAATGATCAATAAAGAACTGCCCGGCATTCTGCTGCAGGTCTTTGAGGTTCGTATCTTTAAAAGGGTTTATAGCCATTTGATTTTCTACACTACTATAGTANNCTTTTAATATTAAAAATAAATTTATAAACAATTATGGGCTTTTTTACAATATCGGCATGGAAATGTCAAGTGTATAAGTAAAAAAAGGGGGGCAGGGTGGTTTTATCCATTCTTACCAGAAAGCCATCATCTGTTCTTTCAGCCTGTCAGCGGTTTCTTTCCCCTTAAGGATTTCTACAATTTTAAGAGAAAATGGAATAGCACAGGCAGCGCCTCTGCCGGTAATTATTCTGCCGTCTGCAATTACAGGTTCCGGGGTGAATTTTCCGGTTTTAATTTCATCTTCATAACCCGGATAGCAGGTATATTTTTTACCTTCAAGTATTCCTGCCTCCTCAAGGGCTATGGGGGCTGCACAGATTGCTGCGGCAATGCCCCCTGCTTCATAAATTTTCCGGATCAGCCTGATAATACGGGGATCCTTTTTAAGATTAGAACTGCCGGGCATTCCGCCGGGGAGAACTATGCCGGCATACTCCTCATCTTCCTGTAATGCAGTATCAGCAGTGACAGATATTTTGTGAGCTCCGGTTACAACCGGAGCCAGGAGAGATGCGGTAACTGTATCTATGCCCCCTCTTCTTAGGGTGTCAATAATTGTTACAGCCTCTATCTCTTCAAAACCCTCTGCAAGGGGAACAAGTATTTTCATACGGTAATCCTGTATTCTAAAGTTTCAGCGGCGCTCCACTATCCTTTACCTGTGTGAGCTTTGCTTTCAGGTCATTTTCAAGCTTTGTTATCTCTACTTCAGCCTGTGCCCGTTTTGTGCGTCCCTCTGCCTGAATTTTAAGAGTTTCATCTATTGTGGAGATCAGGCTCTCATGAACTTTTTTCAGCGTTTCAATCTCTACAATTCCTTTTTCAGATTCTTTTGCAATATCAATACTGCTTGTTTTAAGGAGATCGGCATTTTTAGTAAGGAGGTCATTTGTTGTTGAAGATACCTCTTTCTGGAGTTCAAGGGCTTTTTTCTGTCTGAAAAGAGATATTGCTATTACCACCTGGTTTTTCCATAGCGGTATTGTGTTGAGTATGGAGCTCTGAATTTTTTCTACAAGGAGCTGGTCGTTATTCTGAATAAGCCTTACCTGCGGCAGGGTCTGTATGGAGATCATCCTGCTGAGTTTCAGATCGTGTATCTTCTTTTCAAATCTGTTTATCATCTGGGAGAGGTCCTGAACTTTCTGCGCGTCAAGTGTATCTTTTGAAGCTTCAGCCTTTGCCTTCAGCTCCGGGAGAGTCTTCTCCTGAAGTTCTTTAAGCTTTATTTCTCCGGCAAGAATGAATAGTTCAAGCTCCTTCATATATTCCCTGTTTTTGTCATAAAGGGCGTCAAGGAGAGTGATGTCTTTTAAAAGCTGCATTCGGGCTTTTGAAAGTTCATCAGTGATCTCTTCTATGTGGTGTTCGATAGACTGATACTGGGCAATAAACCTTTTGGCCCCTGAAACCAGATTGCCAAGAAGTGGTATCTTCGACATAAAACTTTCACTTGAAAGGGAACCCACATCAAGGTCTTTTACTGTGAGCATTAAATCTGTCAGAGTCTTTCCCACGTCTCCCGCGTCTTTTGCTTTCACCTGTTCAAGCACATTATCGGCAAAAGTGGAGATATTGCTCTGTGCTCCAACACCATACTGGATAATCCCCTGAGAATCATTTATATCAATTGAAGCTGCAATCTGCTCCACCTTCTGTTTCTGGTCAGGTGTAAGATCATTTAATGAAACTTCTTTTTTAATTTCCTGAACTGCTCCTTCCATACTGGCCCCCTGTTAGGTATAATTTTGCATGCGATTAGCGTCATTGCTGGCAATTGAATCGTACTTCTTTGTCATTCCGGTTTATCTGAAAGATAATACCGGAATCTTTAGGACTATATACATTTGTGAAAATACATGAGATAAACATTCCGCATTCATAAGATTCCGGCATTTCACTACGTTTCAGCCGGAATGACAATCCCTGAGACTATCCCTCTAACTTAATAGTCTTCTCCAGCACCTTAATCTCTGTATTCAGATCAAGAAGATCATCCTCAAGGAGATTATGAAGCTGTTTTGTGTAGGTCTCTTTTATAGAATCGAGAACACTCTCTACGTTGGAAATAGCAGCGTCAATCTCACTGCTCCTCTCTTTTTTGCTGAGAAGCTCCACGTATTTATTAACGATTTTTTCAGTAGCATCAAGATAATAATTAATAAATTGTTTCGCCTTTGTCAAATCATCGGGATTTTTCTGTATATAATCGAAAATATCAAGGCCGGTTTTGCAGATATCCTGAATCTTCGCTGCAATTTCATTGTCAGAAATGAGCCTCGTCTGAGATCTTATATTCCGGAGACGTTCGCTCCCCTCTTTTACAGCTTTTTCAACCTGTATTGAACGGAAAGGGTCACCTTTAACAACAGGAGTTGTACCTTTTTTCTGCATGGATTTTACAGCCCGCCAGGTGACATAGTATATCAGTATGCCTATAAGAATAGCAAGAAGTATGGATCTGCTGTAAATGAGATCGTAAAAAACATAGCCGGAGGCAATACCGGCAATCATTGAAAGGAGAAATCTGAGAAACATTTTTTACCTCGCGGTTATTATGAGAATTGAAATCAGATGACTTGAAATTTTATTCAAGAGACAATTTGTGAATTATCATAAAAAATCAGAG
>DINC01000193.1 GCA_002425885.1 Spirochaetia bacterium UBA5550
TAACTAAAAGTTCATTATTTTTATATAATTTTTCTGATATATTAAAATCAGATTTATTATTTATTTTTAACCTGTATCATGTATCAGGTAAGAAATTATATACCTCCGCCGTCGCAGGCCTCACGTCTCCCACATTTAACAGCCCCCTAAATCTACCACGGGAGTACTCTGTCGCTACGCCCGGGCCCCCTAAATCCCCCGGAGGGGGACTTGGAAATGTATGGATAAAAAAATGAAATTAATTTTACTCATGCTTTATAATGGACAGATAAGGCGTAATTGCACTCCGGTTTTCGGATAAAGAAGTGCTGAATAAAACTGGTACTGTAATTGCTTAATTGCTGAAATATTATTGAAACAACAAATCTGAAGTCCCCCTCTGGGGGATTTAGGGGGATGCCTTAGGGTAGATTTGTGTGACTATCCCAACAATCCGGGATAAGTAAAATATTTTTATTGCCTCGCTTCAAATTATCTGCATGTCTTCCCCCGGCAGTCGTATCCCCTGCCGGGTTAGGCACTGCAGGATTATCAGAAAACGATTTCGGAATCGATAAGCTTCCGGTCTATTTTTTTAATATACCATGAGCCCTTTATAAGCTGCATGGTGAAAGTCTGTACAGCATTTGTCCGGATTGTAAAACGGAGTTCAGTGTCATCTATACCAGCTGTTTTTTTGTCAAAGTCAGCCTGGGTGATGTTTTTCACTTTATATTTTTCAACCACAGTTTTTAAATCAGGCGCGAATTCAAGGTTATAAGGTTCCTCTTCTTTGACAGTGAGAACTATTTTAAGTTCATCATCTTTTAATTTCTCCTCTTTCTTCGAGAGGATTTCAGTTTTTGAAAGCCCATTATATATCTGCACAAAATAACCTGAATTTAAAGAGCCTTCTTTAATTGAATTAATCCATAAAGTCAGCTCCGGCCCTGTCATAATTGATTTATAACTTTCAATAAGATCATTTTTTACAAGCCTGTTATATTTATCAATGTCGTTTGCCGTGTCTTTATATTTTTTTATCAGTTCATAAAGGGTGTTTTCCATTTTATAATATTTATCAATGGCGCTGTCAGATGAGTTTATCTCTCTTTCCTTTAAAAAACCGCCGAATACCCATGCAGTGTTTCCGTTCCATGTAACCTTTGTCCACTTACCTGAAACTCCGCCAAGTTTAACAGCTGCGCCCTGTTCTTCAATAACTTCAACATCTTCACCGTAGGGTACAAGTATTACTTTCGGGGAGTTCGAGTCGGGTGCCTGGCGCATTACAAGCCCTGATTGTGCGTTCACCATCAAGGTTTTTTTTGCCTGTTGTTCTTTCTTTCCGCAGCCGGATATGGCTATTGTTAATACAGCGGCCAGTATAATTATTGTTCTTCTTCTCATACATTCCTCTTGCTTTATTTTTTCTTAGTGAAATATATCTAAATGGCTTTTGCAATCATATGATGCGCGTAAGGTAAATGTCAATTTTTATTCATTTAATCCCCTGCCGGAATACCGGATGAATATAAAACAATACTTTTTATGCTTGCATTAATAAATTATGCGGTCACCTTATCTATGGGATATCATGACTTTATCAAGGAGATTATATGAAAAACATATCATTAACCATACTGCTGCTCACATCTGTAATTCTTTCAGCATGCAGCGGATTAAAACTGCAGAAATATCCATCTGAAACATGCACAAAGCTGCCGGATGAGCAGACTTTCAAAGTTATTATTGATAAATGTTCACTATGCCACAGTAAAGATTTTGAGACTAAAGAATTAATCTGTGCAAGGAAGAGCATGATTACAGATGCAGTTCAATCAGGAAGAATGCCTAAATTTAAAAAGCTCAGTGACGAAGAGTTAAAAATTATTTTAAAATGGGGAATGTAATTTTATTCAGCATACATATAATAGTTGCATCCCTTTGAGCAGTGTAACCCCCTTCTGCTTACAATCAGCCTGACTGTCATCCCCGCCCCATCTGCATGAGGTTAAACTCCGGCGGGTATCTGGTTTCCCGGTCAGGTGTAAATCTTCATATTATAATAGAAAAAGTTCCAACATCGACCTTCCAGGGCTACGTTTATAAACCTTCCTATGGTATTGTGATTACAGGGTAAAGCCCCCTCACCCGCGCTACTGCGCACCCTCTCCCATTTGATGAGAGGAAGAGGGAGAGGGTTTCTGTGACCGGAATTTTATCTGTATAATACTAAATTTTATAAATCATTATCCCCTCTCCCTTATCAATTTTTCAAATGGGAGAGGGGTGGCGCGACAGCGACGGGGTGAGGGCGTGAAGTTCAGGGAGGTAAAATAACCATGAAACAATCAGTAATATGGGAAAGGCACACAGACTTTATATCCAACAGGCAGGAGATACTTCTGTGGGAGTTCAGCATCAGTGAACTGCAGAGGCATTATGATGTGCAGATATACTCTCTCCCTATTGAGATTGAGCTATTCAGGGCGATTAAAGCAATGGCTGCATCAGGTAATAAACAGCTGCGGGAGAGGAGCTTTACAATCTTTATGGGTGACTGTGGTCCCGGCTTTGAGCTCTTTGCTGTTGGAGTACCTGCAAAGACATCCTCCAGAGTTACAGACCTTATTACCGGATGTTTTGAAAATATCCGGGGGTATGAGACAATGGAATACGGGCAGATTCCTTTTGTGCCGCTTATACCATGCTACAGGTATGATCATGGCGCTATGTTTGAATACACAAAGGATTATTTTATGGCAGGGAAGAGGAGGGCTGATGACGCTGTGATTTCGGGGATGGGGGTTTTTTACAGGATGTATGAGTCGGCAGAGGGGATTGGGGTCAGGGAGAGGTATTGTGAGGCCCCCGCACCTGCTATGAGAAAGTCAAGTGAGGAAAATATCTGTTTAAGATGATTTTAAATCTGACAGAAGTGCCCGTAAGTGCAGAAATGGTCTCCGTAAGTGCGAAAATGGCCTCCGTAAGTGCGAAAATGATGCCCGTAAGCGCGAAAATGGCCTCCGTAAGTGCGAAAATGATGCCCGTAAGTGTGAAAATGGTCTCCGTAGAATGGTTTGGGGTTTCCGTATAATGATTAATGGTGTTTGTAGAATGAATTATAATTGAAGTACAGCCCATCCGCGTATTCCGCCGGACGGGCTGTGTGAGAAAGTTGTTAATCTTCTTTTAAAGAATCCCTGTTGTCTTCATCTGCTTCATTTTTCTGCTTCATTTTAAAATATCTTTTTCTGTTATATTCACTTGCATAACCTTTAAGACGATCCTGCCGGCCCACAAGAACATAATCCGCGTGTCTTTTAAGCTCATCAACAGCTTCTTTAAGATGGGTGAATCCCTTGTCCCTTAGTTTGCGGCTTTCGCTGCAGTATGCCCTTTTTGCTTTTACAGAGCTGTGAAGGTCGCCTATAATATCTGACATCTCTGAGGCACTATCAATAAGTGATATGTCAAAATATGCGGCTGCGAGAAAATCTTTATACTCCCTTCCGAATGCTGACAGGTCATTTAATGACTGTATAAGCGCGATAGCACCCGAACCTTTGCTGTGTTTTTTTATTTTTGCAATCATAGGTTCATTGCCGTTAAAAGCAAATTTCATTGAGCGTACAATATGTTTCCTCAGTTTGAGGGCTTCACTCTTTTTTGCTTCCCACTTTTTTTCAATTTCAGCATCGCCTGAGTCTGATACCGCCCAGAGCGATTGCAGTTCCTTGAGTGCTTTTACCCTGGCGTGGATATCCTCCACAAGCGACCAGTCAAGACGGTTTGCGATGAGCTTGTCTTTATCAGGCTGGCACCATTTGTACAGGAATTCTGCTTCCTGGATGTAGACCTTAATAGGTATGCTGCCTGGCGAAATAATTTTGTCATCAGGTATTGCTTTAATAACTTCAATTTTTTGTGATAAATAATCGATTTGATTCATTTAAAACTCCTATTCATTGAATTTTATTAATTTATAAACTCCCTGCGGGGTTTATTGCTGTTTTTTGTGGTTAAAACATATTATTATAGAGCTGAAAGTCAATAATATTCATATATAAATTATATTAATA
>DINC01000039.1 GCA_002425885.1 Spirochaetia bacterium UBA5550
AACTTAATGTCAGAATTTACTAATGTCACTGTTGTAAAGGAAGCAAATATATTTTTTGGCGGGAATGTTGTAAGCCGCAAAATTAAATTTCCCGACGGCTCAGAGAAGACCCTGGGGTTTATGCAGCCCGGTGAATACAGGTTTTATACAGGTGATCCGGAACTCATGGAGATTATATCCGGAAGGCTTGATGTCCTCCTTCCAGGTACTGATAACTGGAAAGCAATAGAAGGCGGGCAGTCTTTTAATGTTACCGGCAACTCAGGCTTTACTGTGAATGTTTTATCCCCCACAGATTACTGCTGCTCTTTTCTGAAGTAGAACACTGCTGCTCCGCGTAACGGGAAAACCGGCGCGGAGCTGTTATTTTTACCGGCAATTCCCCTGCAGGGCTCATTTTTTATATTCATTGACAAATCTTATCATTTATTCTTAATTATTTGAGTCAGGCGATTTTTATTTAAACCGGTTATATGCTTGCTGTCATGCCGGTTTTTTGTAAAAAAATACCGGCATCTCATAGTATGAGTTTATGAATTTCAGGTATGAGACCCCGGTATCTGCCTTACAAAACCGGGGTGACAATCAGATGTATTATTTATGATAATATACACACATCAATTATTATAAAGTTTCGCCTGACCCGGGTTAATTAATTAAGAGAGGAAATCTATGGCCGATAATATACCGCAGCAGTACAAGCATGTAATTGAGCTTGATCGGGTTCTCCGTAAAAACATAGCTGAATACTACTTTGCGCTTAATGATTTAAAAGACCCTGCAAAAGCTGTTGAATTCCTTGCGGGACATGTGGCAATAATGGTTGAGATGATAAATGAGCTGAAGAAGAAAAAATAATAAGAGCGGCAGCAGCAATACAATGTACTGCTGCTGCCATATGTATTTACGGGGGATTTGAAATCTATAGTTTTTTGTGATTCCTTAAAGCGAATACCACCATTTTTCTAAGCAGTTTTTCTTTTACTGATCCCGGTTTTGCAAGCTCCATCATTTCAAGGTAACGGGCTGCTTTTTTCGGAATAGGCCTCACCAGCTCTGTCAACAGTCCGCTCACAAGTTTAAGAGGAGTACCCTGCGCCAGTGCTTTCATTGCCTTAAGTGAACCGCCCAGTGCAATTTCATCATCCGTTAAATCTGTTCCGAATGGGAATGGCTGAAAGTAACCTTCAGCCTGGTATGGCTTCAGAACTGATTCATATTTACCGGGGAGGTTGTGCCTGCACTCTTCAGGGATTTCATAATGCTGCGGAACCTTTTTTGCTTTCTTCGCCTGCGCAAGAAGTTCATCCTGGAACCTTGAGTCAGACACTTTAATCATCTCCATGATAACATCCTTATCCGGCTTGCCTCTGAGGTCGGCTATACCGTACTCGGTAACAATTATATCGCGCAGGTGTTTAGGTACAGAGCAGTGACCATAGCTGAAAACAATATTGGATTTCAGGGTTTTGCCGCTCCCTCTTGTACTCCTTATCATCATTATAAGCCTTGCGTCCGGAAGAGCGTGAGCCATGGAAACAAAGTTGTACTGTCCGCCTATACCGCTTACAACACGTCCATCCTCAAGCTGGTCAGATGCAACAGCGCCGAAAAGGTTCGCAATCATACCGGCATTGACAAACCGGCCATTTTTTCTCTGAAGTGCCCGCAGTTCCTCACCTCCATAAAGCTGGTTAACTTTTTCCACACCGGACATGCCGAAAAGCTGTCTCTCCTCTTCGCTCATAGCGTTCAGTGAATTGTAGAAGTCACGGGGCCCGATAAAGAATGCTCCCAGAATAACCTTTCCGCCAAGGAGCTCCTTACCGAGAAGTTTCCTGATCTCCTTTCTGTTGTTGTCGTCAGAAAGGTCGGTGGAGTATTTTGCTGCGCCGTCACTAATGGTGCCTTTTTTGAATTCGAGCCCTTTCTTAAGTATGCCGAACTCTGTGAGGAAATTAAAGTCATCCTCTTCTAATTTCTCATGTATTGCTTTCATGCTTATAAGCTGGTCAATAATATCCTTCGGAATATTGTCCGCAGCAAGCTTTCCTGCATTGACAAGTTTCATCAGCGGGATGCTGTCGAAAACTTTCCGCTTGAGGATCTTTTTCTTATACATCTGCATAAAGGCATCAACGAACATCTCTGATGAGCCGTAAAGCCCCTGGTTAAAATGCCCTGTATCACCATATTCCTTTATCAGACTCTCATACCGTTTAAGCACACCGGCTTTTTCCATAACTTCAAGGTATGTATCGTGATGGTCGTTTCTCATGGCAAGTCCCGCAACAATAGCGTCACCTAAAGAACCAATACCTACCTGAATTGTTCCGCCGTCTTTTATAAGAGAGCTTACGTGGAGGCCAATCATGTGGTCTTTGAGTGCAACAGCATCCTTCGGAGGCCCGAATAGCTGATAGTTGTACTGCGGCCCTTCAAGAAGAATGTCAACCTCGCGACCTTCAATTACAGCATCGCCATACATGAATGGCATGTTACTGTTCACCTCGCCGACAACTGCTACATTTTTGCCCGCTGCCCTCAGCTTTTTAAGTTCAGCCATAGCTTGAAGAGTAATGTCTGTATTACATGCAAGGGAATACATTTTTTTCCCGTTTATTTCATTTGATGCAAGCAGCAGTCCTATAACATTTATACCGAAATTAATGGCATCCCGCACAACGTGTGTGTAGTTGGAGCCCAGGTGGTTCTGCTGCGCTTCAGGGGTTTTCATATATCCCCCTGCTTTGTTGAAGAATTCATAAACAGCAACATTTTTCGGGAGTTTACCGGCTCTGAAATCAAGCATATAGTCAAAGTCAGGAGTACCTTCAAAAACTCTTGCTGCCAGAGGCTTAAGGAATCTCGACTCCAGCTCCGAGTGCCCTGTGGGCTTCTCANNCCCAGCGCTGTAACAATATCGAGTTTAATCTCCGGGTCCTCTTTCGCCCGTTTGTATAATTCATTAATCAGCAGAATCGGTTTGCCAAGAGCAAGAGTCATACCGAATTTTATATCCTTACCCACATGGGCAATGATATCATCCACTGTCTTTTTTACGTCATCTGTTACTACTGATTTACCTGGCTGAAGTCCTGTTTTTAAATTCATTTATATTTCCCCCCATATATTTTTACACAGGAGACCAGCAGGAGTATCCGCTGAAGACCTGTGTATTTTGCATAAACTAAATCCGGATAATGCTGAAAGATCCTTTCTTTATGTCTGTTTTTCGATTCTGTCTGTTAAAGGGTGAACTCTGTGATATACATAATGAAATCATTGATTCTGGATGAATAATCTCTTTGCGGTTTTTTCTTTCACCGGATGAATAAATGTATAAATAGTATATCAGATTCAGCCCCCGTGATAATAAAAAGAAACGGTTTAAACATACTTTATAAGTACAATATAACTGAACACTTAAAAAATTTGTACAATTTTTTTAAAAATAATCAAAAAAAATTTGTTTT
>DINC01000200.1:0-2951 GCA_002425885.1 Spirochaetia bacterium UBA5550
TTATGTTGAAATATGAACAGAGTTTTCTTAATGGGAGCAATAAGTTGTTAGATGGTTATATCGAGATTATTCCGAGTGATTTTTTCAGGGAAACAAAAATAAAGCTTTCTGACAACTCTATAAATATGCTTCAGGAGTCAGGAATAAAGATCTTTGAAAATAAAAAAAGCTATAATAATATTACTAAACCTGAGGATATTAGAGAAAAGAAATTGGTGTTTGACCATCGAGTAACTTCTCAAGTTGAATCCATATCTAAACTTCTTACTGAAGAAAACTTTCAGGTAACTCGTAAACGACTAGAGGCAAAGGGCCTGCCAACAGGTTTTGCATGCCTTTTCTATGGAAGTCCGGGCACAGGTAAGACTGAATTTGCTATGCAAGTCGCAAGAATGACCGGGAGAGCAATTTTCAAGGTAGAGATCAGTAATACTAAGTCAATGTGGTTTGGAGAGAGCGAAAAGGTTATTAAAAGGATATTTACTGACTATAGTAGATTCTCATTAGAGTGCGATATAACGCCCATATTATTTTTTAACGAGGCGGATGCAATATTGTCTTCGAGACAAAATAATTCGGGATATAATCATTCTGTAACTCAGACTCTGAACGCTATGCAGAATATTATTCTTGAAGAGATGGAAAATTTTAAAGGGATTTTGATAGCAACTACAAACTTAGAGAATAATCTAGATTCAGCTTTTGAGAGGAGGTTTCTTTACAAGGTGCAGTTTAACAAGCCCACCATTGATGGAAAAGGACAAATATGGAAATTAAAGTTGCCTTTTCTGAATGAGGAGGAGTGCATCCAGCTTGCAAGAGCGTATGATTTCTCTGGTGGACAAATTGAAAACATTGTGAGAAAAGTAGAATTAAATGAGGTAATTCATGGAAAATTGCCTAACTTTAAAAGCATTATAGAGTTTTGTGATACTGGATTAATAACTAAGACCAGTCGTGAAAAAATCGGATTCTAACAGCTTATATGGAAAAACACCGGATAGTCCGGTGCTTCTAAACAGCATAGAGTTGTCTATGCGATACCTAAACAACCTCGTAACAGAAGATGGTTTACATATAGTTTATCATAGGGTAGGTTCATTGTTCGGCGATAAACCGATTGATCGTTACGAGATACTATCATCAGATCTAAAATATGATGACATCTATATCAGTATCTATTCAGAAACAGTTTCACTTATTCCGCCTGATGGGTATCTGTTTGAAAGGGATTCTATTAATATTGAGTTTGATGATGGTGAAGAGGAGTATTACGAAATAGATGAAGTTTATTTGTATGGAGACAAGCTAGATGTGTCTAATACCGAGTCGTTACTAAATGCGACAAAGAATCTTCCCCCGTTGGAAAAGATCTTATTTGACTCTGGAGGTATAAACTTCAATGATCCTGATTTTCCATACGGTGTTATAACATATTTGGTAGAAAATTTGGGTTTTTGCCCACCTGAGAAACTAGCGAAAGTTCTTACTGAAATAAAACCAAGGTAATTTACTATTAGTCATGATAAATTATAATTATGATAACAGAAATTGAACATCTACAGATGCCTGACTGGCTAAAAAAAGACATATTCTCCTTTAATATAAAAGAGGTACTAACAGATTCACTTTATTATCCATGCTCACACTTTGATGGCAAACCTGTAACTCATTTGATGGGTAATGTTTACAGCTTTATTTATGTAGACTATGGAGTTTCTAAAGACGACTTCTGTAACGAAGTTAACAACCATGGATTCGATGGATATCATACTATTTATTCTGAATCTATTGGGATAGATCAACTGGTGCCCAATGGGTGGAATGTTCACGTGACTCCTGATGAATCTGAAATTAATAGATTAGAAATGGGTTATATAAGAGAATGGATAAAAGAACCTTTTTGTGAATGGATGATTTTTGAAAGAGACACTGATAAGGATGAAACATATAACCCAAAAAGATTTTCGTTATTATTTCTGTGTGCAGAAGGTGCTGCTTCTTATCAAGCTTTATACTTATCAAATAATATTGCGCCAAAGATTCTAGCAATAATTCGTCCTGGGCATGGTTTCGGAGGAAATTACACGGATTTTCGAAATAAAGATAAAATACTTGCCAGAAGTGTATTTTACAATGAATCCAAATTGCCTGAATACATATTAATCGATAGTACTTCTGAACCACTTTGGGAAGAGTATGCAGAAGCAATATGGTCTACAGCTAACTATTTTACTTCAATGAAATTATGGAAAATTAACAAAAAAAGTTATTATGGAAATGAATCTTGAACAACTAAAAAAACAATTTCTTGATAGGTATAACCCTCCAAGGAACGTTGAATTAGCATTAACAAGTGGAATTAAGGCAGCAGTGCAAAGAAATGTTCTTTATAGTACTAATCTCAATCAACAAGACCGAAATCAAATTGTAAAAAGCTGGAAAGAAGAGCTTAAGGCTATTTATCAAAAATATGTTAACTCTGCTATTATGAATGATGAGATTTATGAGGAGTTAATCATTCGCCTTAAAACTAATATGAATAATAATTATGCAGATGCTTTCAATCATAACAAGCCAGGTTATCAAAATGGCTTCAGAATCTCTCATGCACAAAAAAGTATAAGCGTTTTTCTTAAACATCTATGGTGTATGAATTTGATTAAAATACCAATGCAATGTCCTGTAGATAGAATTATACTTACAAGGGTAGGTTGTAGTTATCCAGATAATAAATGGGGATATATTAATTCAATTGATATGCATAGAGAAAAAATCAAAAAAATAAAGGATTACTGTCTTCCGCAGAATATTGCAGAATGGGAACTTGCTGCTTTCTAATACATGGAAAAGCTGGATAATCTGATCAACTCATGCCGATGCAATTTGACTTCCCAAAAACTTTATTATTTAGCAGGATGTAAATATCATAGTGAATCTAAATCTTATCC
>DINC01000200.1:2961-4985 GCA_002425885.1 Spirochaetia bacterium UBA5550
TTGTCAAAATTACCTGCAGATTCAAAATAAGAAACAAGTAAAACGGACCGAGAGGATTAGACCAAGTAAAGTTTGATGTCCCGAGTGTCTCAGGTGTCCTATGCAGAATAATGGGACAGAAGATTTGAAATAAAAATCGCCCCCAATTTGAGGGCGATTTTTTACATTTTATCTATCAGATCTGCCTTTATATCAATATTTATAGTTCTGTACCTGGCAAAGGCCCTGCTTCCCTCTTTGTGTCCGCTTAGGCTACCTACTAAATTTGGGTCCTGAACTTTATTGTAAAGGTTACCGACAAAGGTTCTTCTAGCCATATGTGAAGATGCTACATCTGCTATACTTGCCTGTTCAATCTCACCGGTGGTGGGGTTAATTACAGATACTGACCGGGTAATTCCACAAACTTTAAATATCTCTTTGATATATTCATTATAACGTTGTTGTGCAATCAGAGGGAAAATGGGGGCATCAGATTTAGTAGACAACGGTTTAACCTTTGCTGCTTTGGTTTTATTATCTATTGAATACCGATTATCTACAAGGACCTCATTCTGCATATATTCATATTTTTTCAGAATTCTTAGAGCTGTCTCATTTAATGGGACCGACACAGTTATAGGATTACCCTCTTTGGTCTTTCTTNNATATAATTAATGCACTTACGATCTCCCTTTGATGTTCTTTCAGTTATTATGTTAGACTGGCGCATAGAGTATAAATCGCTAACTCTACAACCAATATAACATTGGAATATAAAAATATCCCTTTGTTGCTCTAAACGTTTATCGTAGGATAGATCTTTTTCATAGATTATCCTTCGCTCCTCATCAGTAATGAAAATCGGGGTACCATAAACACATTCTGGAATCTGACGATCCTTAAATGGGTTGTTTTGTGTTTTGCCGGTTTTATTTGCCCAAATTATGAATGTCCTGAGAAGTGTAAGAAGCCCTTTTACATAATTATCTCCTCTTGGCTTTGGTGGACGACACTCAGGAAACTGCTTAAAAATTGCCTCATATTTTGTGACAGGAACAAGGGCTCCCCCACCCTGATTATTATTCTTCCCTGATGCTTCATTATCCTCCTTAAAGAACGTGTGCTCTTTTCTTAAAAATCCCTCAAAATCAACTAGGATTATTGGATTTAAAGAATCAAATGTTATCTCATACTTTTTGAACAGAGAGTAACGTCTGAGGGTTCGGTACAAAACACGAAAGTGGTTCTTCCTGCTCACTGAAAATTGAGATAATGCCAGGTAATCATCAAAATGGTTGAAGAAAGTTTTTGGTTTGGGAGTTTCAATACTATGAGAGCTGTCTTCTCCATAAATATATTTATCTACTTGGTTCTGGAGCCAGTCTAAAGTAATATTGGCCGGTTTTTCAGAGCAGATCAAATCTTCAAATAACCTACACATATCTTCAACTTTGTTCCTAACATCTTTTGCCTGGAAAGTTTCGGGTGAAGGAATCCTGGATTTTACCACTATCTCTCCGGGGACATCAAGACCCTCTCTCTCTCTTACAAAGAACTTTGGTGAGAGAAAGAGATGAGTTTTTGCACGAAGAGTAATATTACGTCCGTGGCGCAACCTTAATATAATTTCTGATTTTCCGGAATCTGGATTGACCTTTTTAGCCAGAATCTTCAATATTTTTGTCATTGTGATAAATTTTAAGCATCACAAATTTAAGAAATACAGGACAAAACGCAACCACTTTTTGTGCAATTTCACGTCCGCAAAACGTCCGCAAAAGCAAAAATTGATGAAATTATCTGAAATCTCCAGAAAAGCAAAAAACACATGTATGTAATTGTCTGATAATTCTTTATAGCACTTAAAAGCTATGTATCAATGACATGCAAAAGTGGATTGTGAAGTGCTGGTGAGTCCTGTTCCGGGCACAAAAAAGAAAAACCAAGCATTTGCTTGGTTTTTGTTATTTAAAAAGGTTTTGATTCAGTTAGATCTTTTAATTTTAAATTTTTTATCAATGAAAGAAAAACGAATCTTTAAC
>DINC01000199.1 GCA_002425885.1 Spirochaetia bacterium UBA5550
TAATGTTTTAAAATAATACCTCTGGAGGACCGGATGGACGATTCAAAAAAGATTTCATTCAGGCAGAAAAATCCAACTCTATGTCCTGTTTGCAGAAATGAATTTTTCAGGGAGGAGATGTTCACCGGCGGCGGACGGCTCATTGTTGATAAACTCACTGATGAGTTGAGAAGAATTTATAAAGAAAGCAAAAAATTCGGTAAGATATATCCTCTTGTATATATGCTTAATGTATGTCCGAACTGCCTGTTTACAGCCTATCCTAAGGATTTCAATGAAGTAACAGATGCGGAGATCAACAAGCTCCAGGAAATGAGGCCTGTAAGAATGAATGCTGTTAATAAATTCTTCGGCGAACTCGATTTTAAGGCAGACAGAAACCTGATGCTCGGCGCTGCCTCATATATGCTTGCAGTTGACTGCTATAATGTAAGACGGAAAAATGTCGCCCCGACTTTTAAAAAAGCTGTTTCATCTTTAAGAGGGGCATGGCTCTTTTCTGATCTTGCGACTGAATACCCGGATCTCCCTTATAAAAAGATGTCTCTCTTTTTCTATAAAAAAGCTCATGAATACTATTTACAGGTTATTGAACTGCTTCAGAACGGAAATGAACCCGCAGATGCAGCAGGGAATATGGGACCTGATGCTGACAAAAACTGGGGTTACGAAGGGATTCTGTATGTAATGGCAGTTCTTACTCTGAAGTTCGGGTCACGTGAAAAGGACGTTGATAAGAAGATAGAGCATTTTAATACCTGCAAAAAATATTTAAGCAGACTTTTTGGAGCAGGGAAGTCATCGAAAGCGACCCCCAGCGACCTTCTGGATAAAACAAGAGACCTGTATGACAAGATAAATGAGTCTCTGGCGCAGTGGGAAGCGGAGAAGAATTCTTGAGCCGCTATGCGCTGCTTTTGCAATATGACGGCACTGATTTTAATGGTTGGCAGATACAGTCGGGAGGCCGTACAATTCAGGATGAACTTGAGAAGGCGGTAAAGATTCTTGCCAAAAAAGATGTCAGGGTCACTGCATCAGGGCGCACTGATGCAGGTGTTCATGCGCTGGGGCAGGTTGCTCACTTTGACGCTGATTTAGATATCCCGCTTGATAAATTGTGCGCAAGCCTGAACGGTATAATGGCTAAGGATGTTTCAGTAAAAAATGCTTATCGCGTGCCTTATGATTTTCATTCAAGGTTTTCGGCTGTTAAACGGGAGTATATTTATCTGATCTACAGATCCCCTCTCAGAACTCCGTTTGCCCGAAACAGAGCTATGTGGATTAACCATCCCATTGATATAGATTATATAAAAGAAGCATCCTCTTATCTTATAGGGGAGAAGGACTTCTGCTCCTTCTGTAAAAAGATCTCTTCAGAGAATGGCACTATAAGGAGAGTCGAATCTATAGATGTTACTNNGAATCCGATGATATAATAAGAATCAGGTTAAGGGCCAATGCTTTTCTGCACAATATGATAAGGATAATAGTAGGAACTATAGTGCAGATGTACCGTGAAAAGAGGGAGCCTGAGTTTATTCTTGAAATTCTGGAGAGGAGGGACAGGTCGTACGGCGGTTTTACAGCCCCCCCTTATGGATTGTATCTTAACGAGATTACATATAACCCTCCATTGAATCAATATGAATCAGCTTTCTGAATGTTAAATAAAATATGAAACATTTGGAACCTTAAATGGTATATTTTAAGGTGTGATGTAACTCACTGGTTTATTTGCGCAGATTTGTCATTGATTTTAATTATTGACATTATGAAGTCGTGAATAAATATATCAAAAAATTATTAATCCCGGTTAATCCTGACAATGAGAAAACATTTTACTGTTTTATGCGTATTTCTGCTGTGTCTTTCATTATGCTCTGAACTTTCAGCAGCAAGCTCAAGAAAGAAATATTTTTCAAAACCTCAGATAGGCTTGTGGTACGGGCCGATAACCCCATTATTTGAGACCAATGAACATCTTGATCCTAACCTTGGCGGAGGGGGGTTCTTCAGATACAATTTACCCTATGCGCCATTAAAAATCGGACTCGAATCATCTTACCAGTATTATGATTCAGAGGGTGTAGCTGAAATGAGGCTTATACCTGTTTATACAAATCTTCTCTGGCTTATTCCGATTGATCTTCCTATACGATTTCAGTTGAAGGCAGGAGCCGGACTGTGCAAAGTGCGGGTTGAACCTGATGATATAAATCAGTGGGATCCGATGTTTATGGCTGGTACAGAGATTTCATTCCCCGCAGGGAAGATCGCAAATATCGCACTGAGGCTTGATTACCTTTGTGTATATGAAGAGCACCTGAAAGGCGCTACTCAAAACGGGCATTTTTTTAATGCCGGAATTTCGCTTTATTTTAATTTAAACTTGTAATGGTGTGCTGATGAATTTCAGAAAGATATATCTGCTTTTATTTATAATTATAATATCCTCTTTAAACTGCGGGAAAGAACCGGTTTTTACGGAGATGTCAACTAACAGGCTGACGATCAGGCTAAAGGGAACTTTTGAAACTGAAAGTACTTCAAATTTTGTTACAATGGCATCACGTGATGTTGAGACGTTGGTTTCTTCGAGTGGATTACGTGATGATTCAGTCGATGATGTTTCAGATTCAACAACACTTTCAGGTGCGGCCGCAGGGATGCAGGATGATTTACCAACTACCCTTATGCTCGATATAGCTGAAATAAGACTAAGTGGTAAAAAGATAAGCAATTACAGACAAGTTCTCGAAATACCTCTTTCCGATGCTGCCGATCATCCGTTTTTTAACGGAACAGGTATTGTTCTAAAAACTGATGATCCTGGTGACGGGTATTATGATTCGGTTCAGTTTTATATCAGGAAAATGGTTCTGGACAATGCAAAGGTTTATCAGTCAACTGGAAGCGGTTTTGTTTACGAGAAAGATGCTGAAGTTATTTTTCATGAAAATACAAGGTTGGGTCTTGATATTAACCAGTTAATGGTTAATTCCTACTGGGACAGTCTGAGACTTGAGCAGAGTGAAACAATACGTGTTTTCCCCATGGTTATTCCGATTGTTGGTGGTTTGACATATAACAGGGAGAATGATGAAACAGTTCTTGAGATACGGCTTGTTATAAAGAATTTTATCAAGAAGTATGAATATGATTATTATGAAGATGGAGTATATAAGGTCTGCCATTATTATGGCCCGTCTGACTGGCTAAGGGATGTAAGAGCAGGGGAGACTGATATTGGAAGAAATCTTCATGGAGTAGCGAGGAGTTATGTTGAGGGAAACACCGGATCAATAGGTGTCTCTGCCGGAGGAACAAGCCGTTATGTTGTTGCTATTCCTATTACGGATGATATATCGGAATATGGAATTTCTGCAACAGGTGTTAGTCTTAGAACAACGGTTGGGAATTCTGATTTACCACTACCCCCATCTTATCCGGGTGCATATATAGATGCAGTTTTAGATTATTATCTAAAATATGAGAAATATAAAAATGATTGGAACACCAAATCAGCAGGACTCACGGTGGATTTATATGAAGCTGCATGGGATGACTATGAGGCGGCTGTACATGGTTACAGTTCGTATGGTTTGAAAATTCCTCCATATGTCGCATTTACTGGAACAGCAGGAAATAGTGTAACCTTCAACAATATTACGCCAGGAAGTTATAAGTTTTATTATTGTGAATATAATCCCGCAACTGCAACTAATTATGGAAAATTATTTTTAGTCTCTGAATTTATTATTTTAAACAGTGGTAATCCGGTTAATATTTTAGCGGGAACTAATGCAGGTTTTTAATAATTATATTTATACAGGAAATACAATGGATAGCAGTAAAATCATAGTACAAAAATACGGGGGGACTTCGGTTAAATCCCCTGAAAGGATAAAGGCTGTTGCTGAGAGAATAAGATCGTACAGGGAGAAGGGATTCTCTGTGGTGGTTGTTGTTTCAGCAATGGGGAAAACTACGGATGATCTGATTGTGCTTGCAAAGCAGGTTACACAGAATCCGTCAAAGCGTGAAATGGATATGCTACTTTCAACGGGTGAGCAGGTTTCATGCGCTCTTCTTGCAATGGCTCTTCACGAGATCAATATTGATGCTGTATCCTATACCGGGTCGCAGATCAAAATGATGACTGACGGGAATTTTTCCAACGCGAAAATTGCGGGGATTTCAACTGACCGGATATTCAAGTCACTGAGTGACAATAAGGTTGTAATTATTGCCGGATTCCAGGGTATTGATGAAGATGAAAATATAACCACACTGGGGAGAGGTGGTTCTGACACCACTGCTGTTGCTCTTGCTGCTGTGCTGAAGACTCGTGACTGTGAAATATATACTGACGTTGACGGTGTCTACACTGCTGATCCCAGGATTGTATCTTCCACCAGAAAACTGAAAGAGATCAGTTATGACGAGATGCTTGAACTTGCACGCCTTGGAGCTGGAGTGCTCCATTCAAGATCTGTGGAATTTGCAAAGAAATTTAATATCAGGGTCCATGTGCGATCCAGTTTTTCTTATGACGAGGGTACAATAGTTATGCCCGTGGAGGAGATGATGGAGAAATTTATAATTAGCGGAATAACATCCAAACAGGATGAAGCTAAGGTTACTATAAGAGAGATACCGGACAAACCGGGGATATCGGCAAGACTGTTTAATGAACTCGGTAAAGAAAAGATATATGTTAATATGATTGTCCAGTCCACCGGGCATGATAACAGGGCCTCAATTTCTTTTACTGTAAAGAAAGAGGACCTTAAAAAAACAATGGAGATCTGCACAGAGCTGAACAAGGAATTCGGCGGTTCTGCTGTTGATTCAAAAGATGATATTGCAATAGTTTCCGCTGTTGGTGTAGGTATGCTTTCTTCTTACGGTGTTGCAGGGAAAATTTTCGGTGTATTTTCGGAACAGAATATAAACATTGAGATGATTTCTACATCTGAAATCGGGATTTCATGTGTTATTGATGCGATGTATGCTGAACTCGCGCTTAAAATTCTACATAAGACATTTGTTGCAGCAGAGTAATAATGATAACTGTGGGAATTCTTTTCGGCGGACGTTCAGGGGAGCATGAAGTTTCCCGCTGTTCCGCTGCATCTGTTTTTACTCATCTTGACAGAGACAGGTATAATGTAATTGTAATCGGTATTGATTATGACGGCAGATGGTATCTTCAGGATAAACCTGAAGTTGTCAGCGATGACAGTTTCGGCCCTGTGCTCAGGCTTGAAAAAAGAAATGAATGCTTTGTAAATCATTATGAAAGAGATGGCAGAATCTATTTTTATAATGCAGATACTGGAAAAGAGGTTTTTGCTGATCTGATTTTCCCTGTGGTTCACGGTACCTTTTGTGAAGATGGAACTTTACAGGGGCTCCTTGACCTTTCTCTTGTTCCTTATGTCGGGGCAGGTGTTGCAGGTTCAGCTATTGGGATGGATAAAGATATTGCAAAGAGGCTTCTTCGTGATGCAGGTATACCTGTTGTTCCGTGGGTTAAAGTTACAAAGCTTGACTGGTTAAATAGAAAAGATTATTTAATTTCCCGTATATGTGATAATATAGGTTTCCCGTGTTTCGTGAAGCCGTCAAATGCCGGTTCTTCTGTCGGCATTACCAAAGTAAAAAGTTCACCGGAAATCGAAAGTGCAGTTAATGAAGCTTTTCTCTGGGATGATAAAATTCTTGTGGAAAAAGGGATAAACGCCCGTGAAATTGAAATAGCAATACTGGGGAATGAAGTTCCTGAAGCTTCAATTCCGGGGGAGATTAGGCCGAATCATGAATTCTATTCTTATGAGGCTAAATATATCGATGCGGATGGAGCTCAACTGATTATCCCGGCTGAACTGGATGCTGAAACTGTTAAAACAATACAGAATGCAGCTGTTGAAGCTTATTCAGTGCTGGAATGTGCCGGCATGGCAAGGATAGATTTCTTCCTTGATAAAGAAACAGGAAACTTTTTTCTTAATGAAATAAATACAATACCCGGGTTTACAAGCATCAGCATGTATCCCAAGTTGTGGGAACACACAGGGATTGTTTATAAAGAGCTTCTTGACAGGCTTATTGATCTTGCGGTTAAGAGAGCTGAATCAAAAAGAAGCCTGAAACACGGGTTTTGAGATAATAATTTAAAGCCGGTTAACTGTCGCTCACTATACCCTCTGTATGAGTATTTCACTTGACACCGGGGGTGTTATACTTTTAAATTTTTTTAACGCTGGAAATAAAGGACAAATCATGGGTAGAAAAAAATCAATTATTCCGAATATTTTTACTATGGGTAACATGGTAATGGGATTCCTTTCAATTCTTTTCTCAGCAAGCTATGATCCATCAATTAATAACTATCAGGTACTTACTGTTGCCGGTATATTGATTTTTATCGGCAGCATTTTTGATGCCTCTGACGGGGCCATTGCCCGGGCGCTTGATGTTGAAAGTGAAATCGGAATGCAGCTGGATTCTCTTGCAGATGCTGTTGCGTACGGTATTGCTCCCGGTGTTCTTGCTTACCAGGCATTTTTTTATCAGATGCCGGAAATCTGCGGATTAATTAATATCGGGATGCTCATTGCTGCGATATTTCCGATTTGCGCTGTTTACAGGCTGGCACGCTTTAACTGCACAGAGAGCATGCCGGGGTTTATAGGGCTCCCTTCTCCTCCTGCCGGCATAGTTGCAGGTATAGTTCCTTCTCTTATGCATACAACACTTCCGTTTTTCGGTGAGATAAGTTTTGAAATATCAATGTATCTGTATCTGCCGTTTTTTATCTTTATAGCATTTCTGATGGTATCAGCCGTTGATTTTACAAAGCTTTTCTCTGATTTATGGAAGAAGGGTATGGCAGCAAGAATTATTACTGTTGTAGTGGTAATTCTGCTTCTGATTTTCTTTAAGACCTGGGCAATTTTTGTTGTAACACTTCTTTATGTTGTTGCGGGCGTTATTAAGTGGTTATTAAAAAAAATTCAGGGTGAAGCAGTTTAAGATATGAGTGATTTTTCACATTATAATAATGATACAAAAGCAGTAATGGTCAATGTTTCAGGGAAGGCCATTACAGAGAGAACGGCAAAAGCTCACTGCTTTGTCAGGATGAATCAGGAGACCATTAATGCTATACAGAATGACCTCCTTCCAAAGGGTGACCCTTTTGAAGTGGCAAGAATAGCAGGTATAATGGCTGCTAAAAGAACCTCTGATCTGATCCCGATGTGTCATCCTCTTCAGATACATTATGCTGATGTTCAGGTTAAGCTGGATATTGAAAAATCAGGTGTCACAATTTTCTCGGAGATCAGGCTTGAAGGTAAAACCGGAGCTGAAATGGAGGCTCTTGCATCTGCTGCTGTTGCGGCTTTGACTGTTTATGATATGTGCAAAGCAGTAGATAAGGGGATGATTATAGAAGAGTGCAGGCTTCTTGAAAAAAGAGGTGGGAAGTCGGATTATATTAATCTCTGATAAAAATATTTCTTGAATTCATTATATTTCTTCAGGGTTTTCCCCATATTTTTTTGTTAATATTACAAAAATCTTAAAATTTCACTTGAAAATAATATGGTAATTTATACATTTGAGTTGTTAGCACTCGTTAGATTGAGTGCTAACAAATATTAAAAAGTATAACAGTAAACCTATTTATAAATAATTAAAGGAGGCTAATGTGGCTATTAAACCTATTGGAGACAGAATTCTTGTTGAATTACTTGAAGAGGACGTTGCAAAAGTAGGATCTCTTTATGTGCCTGATACAGCGAAGGAAAAACCTCAGAGAGGTAAGGTTGTCGCTGCAGGTGACGGGAGACTTGATGGTAAAGATCTCGTTCCAATGAGAGTAAAAGTCGGCGATAAAGTGCTGTTCGGCAAATATGCAGGATCTGAGCTGAAATACGAAGACAAAGAATATCTTATTCTCAGCGAACATGATGTTCTTGCAGTAATCGACTAAGAGTTTCAATTTTATTTTATCAAAAGGGGATAACAATGGCTAAAATATTGAAGTACAATGATGAAGCAAGAAGAGCAGTGCTTGAGGGCGTTGTTAAGCTTGCGGATGCAGTTCAGGTGACACTGGGACCCAGGGGTCGTAATGTTGCAATTGATAAAAAATTCGGAGCTCCCACTGTTACAAAAGATGGTGTTACTGTAGCAAGAGAGATCGAACTCGAAGATTCTTTTGAAAACATGGGCGCACAGATGGTAAAAGAAGTTGCCATCAAAACAAATGATGTTGCCGGTGACGGTACTACTACTGCTACAATTCTTGCAGCTGCAATTTACAAGGAAAGCTTAAAGAATGTTACAGCTGGCGCAAACCCGATGGATCTTAAAAGGGGTATAGACAAGGCTGTTGAAGCTGCAGTTAATTATGTTGCATCCATTTCAAGAGAAATTAAAGATAAGAAAGAAATTGCTCAGGTTGCGGCAATCTCCGCTAATAACGATATGGAGATAGGTAACCTCATAGCTGACGCCATGGATAAAGTCGGTAAAGACGGCGTTATCACAGTTGAAGAAGCGAAATCTATCGAAACTACACTTGATGTTGTTGAGGGTATGCAGTTTGACAGAGGATACATTTCTCCATATATGGCGAATGATCCTGAATCAATGCAGGCAGTTCTTGAAGACGCATTTATCCTCATCCATGATAAAAAGATATCTACAATGAAAGATCTTCTCCCTGTACTTGAAAAAGTTGCTCAGGCTGGAAGACCGCTTCTTATAATTTCTGAAGAAGTTGAAGGGGAAGCTCTTGCTACTATTGTTGTTAACACTCTCAGAAAGACTATCAGCTGCGTTGCTGTTAAAGCTCCAGGCTTTGGCGACAGACGTAAAGCTATGCTTGAGGATATCGCTATTCTTACAAAAGGGCAGGTTGTTTCTGAAGATCTTGGTATGAGACTTGATAACACAACAATTGATATGCTCGGTAGAGCAAAGAAGATCATTGTTGATAAAGAAAATACAACAATTATCGAAGGTGCAGGCGCACAGAGTGAAGTTCAGGGAAGAATTGTTCAGATTCAGAAGCAGATTGAAGAGTCTACATCTGAATACGATATTGAAAAACTTCAGGAAAGAAAAGCTAAACTTGCAGGCGGAGTTGCTGTAATCAATGTTGGTGCAGCTACTGAAGTTGAACTTAAAGAAAAGAAAGCAAGGGTAGAGGATGCTCTCTCTGCAACAAGATCAGCTGTTGAAGAAGGTATAGTACCTGGCGGCGGTCTTACTCTGATCCATGCACAGAAAGCTGTTAAAGAAACAGCTGCAAAACTTTCAGGCGACGAAAAGATTGGTGCTGAGATAATTTCAAAAGCTATCGAAGCTCCAATGAAGCAGATTGCTTCAAATGCAGGTCTTGAAGGATCAGTTGTTGTTGAAAAAGCTAAGGATGAAAAACCGGGAATCGGCTTCAACGCATATACACTTACATGGGTTGACATGATTGAAGCAGGAGTAATTGACCCTGCTAAGGTAGTTCGTTCTGCACTTCAGAATGCTGCATCAGTAGCTGGTATGCTCTGCACAACAGAGGTTCTCATTACTGATAAAGAAGAAGAGAAAATGCCGGCTATGCCAGGCGGCGGCGGAATGGGCGGAATGCCGGGAATGTATTAATATACTTTTCACAGCAGATAAAAAAGGCTGTCCCGAAAGGGCAGCCTTTTTTTTGTTTTATAATTATACTGTTTCACTAAAACGGGGTTATCACTGTTTTATATGAAGTTTCATTAGCGCCTGTATTTGTGTATCTGACTCTATAACGTTTTCCGTAAAAGAAGTCTGAAAAAATTGATGAAGAGTACGTATAGTTCATTCTGAATGAGAATTTATCATCAGCCATTATTCCTGTAAGGCCTGTGGCTGAGACAGGTTTGAAGTTGTTATTCAAAACAGTACAGTATAGTGAATCAGGTGCGCCATTTGCTGCTATTTCATCAGGCATGAATAGACGGGAATAGAAAGTACTGGTAATGTTCGGTATTCTGTAATAGTTCCGGTTCAGCTTCCCCCATCCCCAGTTTTCCATTAATGGCCCGCTTTTTCGGTTAAGGTATCTCATGGAGCTCAGAAAAGCCTGATCGAAAATTGTTTCCCTGGTTTCTATCTGTTCGGTTTCTGTATTATCAAATATTGTGATCAGGTTTTTCGAAAGTATCTGGTAAAAGTCATTATATAACAAATGTGAATTTTTAAGCAGGCTGTCTGTATCATTCCCGAATTCATCTCTGAAAGTTTTATCTATCATAAATGTCAGAGTAGTATAAAATATTGCAGGTGCCTGGAGTTTATGACGGGTGGAAAAATCCCACTCAGTAAAATAAATTTTTGTCATCTTTGCAGATGTGAGGGGTGCTGATGACAGAATCTGATTAAAAACAGGTGTAAATAATTCCGCAGCGCCGGATTGAGTATTTGCTATAAGCTCCTGCATGTAGTTTTCATTATAAATTTTACGAGGCGGCAGCAGTGAAATTAATTTATTAAGTTTTAGCTGATTTGTTATAAGTATTCCCGGTCTTATGCCCGGCAGATCTTTGTTAGTGGTCAGATCGGATCCTATGTAATCGATGGCATTAATAGCTTTTGAATTTGCGATTCTGACGTGATCCGGTTTATAAACAAAGGAACCGTTGGTAATTATTTTTTTGCCTGGATCAGGGGTTGTTGTGAATCCGGAAAATATTTTNNAATATTTTAAAAGAATCTTTATCTGTTTTGAAAAGGAATCCCTTTAATGAAGCATCTGATGCAAGTAAAAGATTTTTCAGTTTATAAATATCATCTTCAAATGGAGCGGCTGTAAGAATTTTCAGATAGTTGGGACCGGGATGAACAGAGTTAATACATAGTATCCGGTCGCTCTGTTTTTCAGAATTTATCAGGTCACTGAGAATCGGACCCTTCTCTGTTACCCATCTAAGCGTATGTAGAGATCTGTCCGCACCTTCCGGAATCCTTTCAGGCTGGAATTCTTTCCATGCGCCTCGGTAGTTGTATTGATATGTNNTCTTGTATTAAAAAGGATAAAATCCTGGCTGTCCGCGTTTATATTAAAGTGTGTGAAAAAAGAAGCATCCTTTCTGAATGAGAATATAAATGGCAGGCCGCTGTAAGTTATGGCTGATATAAGTTTATCTCCGATCTGAAAATTAACAGGGTACCAACCGGGGTATATATTATAATCTGCGGTATAGCTGAAAGCGGAAAAATTTCTGTCATCGGATGAATTCATTGATGATTGGACGTGTGCCGCGAAACCGGTATTAAAATGTCCTATATGCGCTTCAATCAGGTTTTTTACACGGTGTATTATATATAAATATTGTGAATCATCTTCATTGTAATAATAAAACATATCAGATGAGGGGAACAATTTTGATATTTCATTTTTTTTGGACTCGCTGAATGTAAAAAGAAGTTCTGCATTTGCAAGGTAAGCTTCAGCCCATTCCTTCATTATCAGTATGGCTAATATGTCGGATGGTATCCAGTCATTTTTTCCTGTCTTTGCAAGGTGCTGGGTATGGCGAATCTGATTTACTCCGTCAGCATATTTGCTGATCTGAGATTTTAATTCATCATCCAGTCTGTCATATAAAATATCTGCTTTTTTTGTGAATCCAATGATTGAGGCCAGCCTGTCTAAAAGCTCACTTTCAGGATCCGGAATAAAATGGCTTACTGTGCCTGTTGCGAGAGCCCTCTGGTATTCCATAAGATTCAGGCGATCCTGGGCATGTATATAACCAAGAGCATAGAAGATATCCTCTTTTGATGAACCGGTGATAAGAGGGACTCCTTCTGCTGTTCGAGTGATGACTACCCCGGATTGAACATTTCCGTTTTCTTTGTTGTCGTATGAAATCTTTGCATACTGATACGTAATAAACAGGCCTGCAAGAACAAGGATTATTATTGAGATAGTTATTGTTGATGATATTATTATCTTTTTTTTTAATTCCATGGCACCTGAACCGGTTAGGAAAATTAAATTTTACTTATCAGAATATTATCCTGATATAAGTTTAGTTCCCGTTATATTCTGAAAAAGAGTTTCTGCGAATAACTGATTTTCACTTTAATAAGAAAGTATAGAGCTCTAAAGCAAAAGCCAATAAATATTGGATGAAAATATCAGTTATCCGAATTATTCNNAGTAATTATCAAGCATTGAAAAAAATCTTGAAAAGGCACCCTTGACATTTATTACTGTTTCCCCTTTTTTCAGCTGAGAAATCCTTCTGACATTCTTTGTGTAAATATAAATTTCCACCAGCCCTTTCTCTGTCTGGATTTCTGAAAGTACGCAGAAATCGTAGTCAACATTTGTTGATGTAATAATGTCTTTGACTGTCAGATTTTCAATTACAATGATCTTCTGGGTAAGTGAATTTTTAAGAAGAAAAGATTCAGCGGGATTATCAGTAGAATCTATTTTTTCTTTTTGGGCAAGAAGTTCATCTATCGCTACTTTATCTTTCAGAAAAAAAGCAGTTGAGCATGAAAGTGCCGGTAGAAGTAATAATATAANNTAGCTCCTGAAATTATTGAAACTGGTATGATCTCTATTGTGAACATTTATAATGCAGCATCAAACGACAATTCATCAGCAGTTTCAATGATGGAATAATTCCTGTGAATGATTTGAGATTCTGTTAAAATATTAATGAAGATATTGAATTATCTGAATCAGTAATTTGTCAACTTTTAATAAACAGGGAGTTTAATAAAAATTTTCCCCGTTAATGGTGTGCCATCTGCTTTCTGAGCGTTATAAAAATTGCTTGAAATGCTGCCTGCAATGTGAAATATGCCTTTTATATAATAGAATGAGTAGAAGAAGATGCCAAGATTAAATAGAATTGATGAAGACAACATAGTAAACAGCATTATCGGTGCAGGTTCAGAATTTAAAGGTGAATTTAAAATAAACGGCCTGCTCCGGATTGATGGTAAATTTCAGGGTACTATTGATACGCACGGTAAGGTTCTTGTGGGCCAGTCCGGTGATGCTGTCACTGATATTAAAGCAAGACTTGTGGTTGTAGGCGGCCGTGTTTCAGGAAATATATATGCCACTGAAAGGGTAATACTCCTCTCTACCGGAGATGTCAGAGGTAATGTTATTACTCCAAGCCTTATAATGGAAGAGGGAGTAAAATTCGAGGGGAACTGTGTTATCAATAAAAAGATAGAGGAGTAACCCGTGATAGAGATTCCGCGGACAGGACTTAAGCAGCAGACAAGGGCGGACAGAAAACCGGCGAAAAAAGGGGGAATAGGGAGCACTTCTTCTTCTAAATTTTCATCTGAACTTGAGAGCAGGATAATTTCTGACGTACGGGTTGATATGGATGAACTCATCGGGGATCTGATGGAACAGGAGAAGAGATTTCTTGATATGCAGTCCCTGTATGAACTGGAAAAATATAAACTCCTTGTACGCGATATTCTGAAAATGATTCTTAACGAGGGATTCCAGACGCAGAAACTTGAACTGTCAGGAAGGGAAAAAAGACTCGGCAAAGCTGAGAAAACTATTGTAAAACTGATTGATGAAGGTCTTGTAAAGCTTTCGGCAATGATTACACGCTCCAGTGACGCTTTTGAACTGATGAAACAGATAGAGGAGATCCGGGGGCTGATTTTTGATCTTGTCTATTAAGTGATGATGGCTGACGGTATAGCTTTGCATTGCATATTTATGTAAACTTAAAGCAGCATTCTCCAGAATTTTCTGTCTAATTATAAATGATTCCATTTATCCTGCTTTTTAATATTTAAAAAATATCCGGACTACGGCTGAACCGATATATGAGTTTTGAGAAAATAAAGGGTCATCAGAACCAGCTAAAATATCTATCCCGTTTAAAAAAGAGCGGGTCTATACCGCATGCGCTTCTTTTTACAGGCCAGCAGGGTATAGGGAAAAGGCTTATTGCGGATATATTTGCCGCTTCTGTTTTCTGTAAAGAAACAGAAGCCCCCTGCGGAAAATGCCATTCATGCATGCAGATTAAAGCCGGCTCTTATCCTGATTTTCTGGTACTTGAAAGGGATGACAAGGGGAAGATCCCTGTGGGGGCCAGCGATAGAAGTCAGCAGGGATCTGTGCGATGGATGATTGACAGGCTTACCCGGAGTTCGATTAACGGCAGATATGTTGTAATTGTTGATGGAGTTGAGACTATTTCAGAATCGGGTCAGAATGCCCTTCTGAAAACTGTTGAGGAACCCGGTTCTGATTCTCACATAATTTTAATAGCTGAGAGTAAATCCGGCATTCTCCCTACTATCGTTTCCAGGTGTATTGAGATTAACTTTAATCCGCTTCCGGTGTCAGATATTAATGATATAGTAGATGAGAGATTCCCTGAGGGGGAGAATTCCTCTCTGATATCATCAATATGCGGGGGATCCGCAGATGTTGCGCTACGCTTGTATGATGATAAGATTTTTGACGGTATTATAGCAGCCGCGAAGGAGATTAAGGGTATCCTTAGGGGGAGAGGTACAGCAGGTAAAGCTTTTGATTTTTCCGGAACAGCAGAACCGGCNNTTATTACTGTACTTGTTAATCTCTATAGTTTTATGGTGCGTTCTCATATTACAGGGGAGGTTGTAATGTACCCTGATGATATTACTCTTGATGCATATGAGGCTGAAAAAGCGGTTAAAATACTGCTTGCTATAAAAAAGGGGCTGAAAAATAATCTTAATGTTAATAGCATTTTAAAAGGGATGCTATACTCGGTTTCAGAGATTAATTCGAGGGGTTTTCCTGACCCCGATTTTTCATGGCTTTTATAATATTTTTTTGAGGAGTTGTATGGAAGTATCAGCTGTTAAATTAAGAAATAGCTATCAGATATATTTTGTTGATACAAACGAGTTTTTTTTCAGGCAGAACTCGGACTGTATTGTTGAGATTGAACACGGTATTGATATGGGTAAGGTGGTGAAGATTAAGAGCTACCAGAAAAATCCTGAAATAACTGTGAATGGAAAAATTATCAGAAGGGCCACAGATGAGGATCTTAAAAAGGTCCCTGATCTTGAAGCTATTGAGAACAGGGCTTTTACTGTCTGCAAGGAGAAAGCAAGGTCAAAGAAACTTGATATGAAGCTTGTTTCTGTTAAATGTCTTTTTGATAAAACAAAGATTATATTTTATTTTGTGGCTGATAACAGGATAGACTTCAGGGAGCTTGTACGCGAGCTTGCTTCTGTTTTCAGAACACGAATAGAGATGAGACAGATTGGTGTGCGTGACGAGTCCCGTCTTGTGGGCGGCTATGGCCCCTGCGGCAAGCAGATGTGCTGCCTTTATCAGAGGGAGGAGTTCGAACCTGTTTCGATCAAAATGGCAAAGGAGCAGAGCCTTAATCTTAACTCAATGAAGATATCAGGCATGTGCGGAAGGCTTCTCTGCTGTCTCGGTTATGAGTATAATACCTACAGGGAACTTAATGAGGGGCTCCCTGATCTTGAAGCTGTGATCACCGCAGGTGATAAATCATATACTGTTATCTCTGTTAATACACTTAAAGAGTCTGTTACAATAAAAGATGGAGACAGATTCCTTGAAATAAAGAACAGGGATATGATTCAGAAAAACGGGAAGTATAAAATCAGAGATGAAGTTGTTGAAGATATTTTCAAAGTGGATGATGAAGCCGGAAAATAGTTTCTGCAGATTTACATAATGATTGTTTTTATTTTAGAGGGCAAAAGATGGAGAGGACTTTTTACGTAACTACACCGATTTACTACGTTAATGCTGAACCTCATATAGGGCACGCGTATACAACGATTCTTGCGGATTTCATGACAAGGTTTTACACACTCACCGGACACGATTCGTATTTCCTTACAGGAACTGATGAACATGGTGATAAGATTTTCACGGCAGCTTCAGCGAATAATACTACACCGCAGGAGTATTCGGACAGAATCAGCGGGAAGTTCAGGTCTGCCTGGGATGATATAGGTATCAGGTATTCAGATTTTATCAGAACAACAGAAGCAAGGCATAAGAAGGTTGTTCAGGAGATACTTCAGAAAGTTTATGACAGCGGTGATATATACTTCGGGAGTTACGGCGGGAACTACTGTGTAGGATGCGAGAGGTTCCTCACAGACAAGGAGATTGTGGATGGTAAATGTCCGGAGCATAACAGGGAACCGCAGTTTATTGAAGAGAAAAATTATTTTTTCAAGATGAGCAAATACCAGGACTGGCTGGTTGATCATATAAATAAAAATCCGGACTTCATAAGACCTGAGAGGTATAAAAACGAGGTACTCTCAATGCTGAAAGGGGAGGTTCTTGAGGATCTCTGTATCTCCCGGCCTGTTTCAAGGCTTACATGGGGTATACCTCTCCCATTTGATGAAAACTTTGTTACCTATGTATGGTTTGACGCACTGATAAATTATGTCAGCGCAATCGGCTATCCTGAAGATCCGAGGTTTAAAAAATACTGGCCCTCAGTGCAGCATATTATTGCGAAGGATATTCTTAAACCACACGGGATCTTCTGGCCCACTATGCTGAAGGCGGCTGGGATTGAGCCGTATGTGAACCTTAATGTTCATGGTTACTGGAACATGGATGATGCCAAGATGTCAAAGAGCCTGGGGAATGTTGTAACTCCCCATGATCTTGTCAGCAAATACGGTAATGACCAGATAAGGTATTTCTTCCTTCGTGAAATGACATTCGGGCTTGATGCAAGATTCAATGAGGATGTTGTCATAGACAGAATAAACTACGACCTGGCAAACGACCTGGGGAACCTTGTTAACCGCACATTTAATATGGCAGGTAAATTTTTTGAAGGGAAGATTCCTGATTTTGGGAAAGTGAATCCTGGAAGAGAGGATATGCTTGCTGCTTTTGAAAAATCTGCTGCGGCATATATTGAAAATGCGTCAAAATTTCAGACAAGCATCGGCATTGAAAAGCTCTGGGAATTCATCAGGTCCCTGAATAAATATGTTGATGAGCATAAACCGTGGCAGCTTGCAAAAGAGGAAAAAACAGAGGAACTCGCATCTGTTATGCGTAACCTTCTTGAGGCTATATACAGCGTAGCGGTTCTGCTTTCACCTGTACTTATTACTATTTCTCCTAAGATAGTTTCTGCACTTGATATGAGTGAATTCTCCGGAGATATTAAAGCTCTAACCGGTTTAAACAACCTGAAGGGAGGAACAACTATCGGTGATCCGGGAATTCTTTTTCCGAAGATGGAGAAACCGAAGGCTGAAGCGAAAGCTGAGCCCGCAAAAGAAGTAAAAAAAGATAAGGAAGCAGCAGGCCTTATTGAAATTACAGATTTCACCAGAGTTGATATCAGGGTTGCTGAAATTATTGAAGCATCGAGAGTTGACGGTTCAGATAAGCTTCTTTATCTTAAGGTTAATTCCGGTCATGACGAAAGATTTATTGTGGCGGGGATTGCACAGGCTTATTCGCCGGAGGATGTAAAAGGTAAAAAAATACTGCTTGTGGCGAATCTTAAGCCTGCAAAGATTTTCGGCATTGAATCAAACGGTATGCTGCTTGCTGCGAAGAAGAGCAGCAAAGATAAGCCGGTTGTGATTTTTGTTGATGAAAATATACCTGTAGGGTCAAAACTGGGTTAGCAATATGTTTCTCGGGATATTGGCAGATACTCATAACGATATAGATTCATTTGAAAAGGCCCTGGCTATTTTCAGGGAGAGGGGGATAAAGACACTTGTGCATGCAGGTGATATAACCTCTCCAAGGATGCTTGAGTATCTTGTTGATTTTGACTGTTATATTGTCCTTGGTAATGGTGACCAGATAGATAAGGATGTAATAAACTGGAAAGCTTCAGTGCTGGGACTCCGCCCGGTTGAGGATACAGCGGAGTTTGAATTCTGCGGCAAAAAGTTTATGGTATTCCATGGGAACAATGTCCCGTTATATAGACAGGCTGTGGCATCGGGGAAATATAATTATATTATAAAAGGGCATACCCATTATTTTGAAAATTACATATCAAACGAATGCAGAATTATAAATCCCGGTGCAGTTTACAGACATGATGAATCGTCAATAGTAATACTGGATATTGAAGCTGATAAAGTTGAAAAGATTGATATTGATGAGAACTGAGACTATTTAATCTTTTCAACTATCCTTTCAAAATCATCCAGTGAGTAGTAGCTTATTTCAATCCGCCCCTTTCCGTTGCTGTGCTTTATCTCAACTTTTGTTCCTAACTTTGAGATGAGGTCATCTTCCATCTTTTTTATCTGTGAACTCTTCGGCTGAATTGCCCGTTGAGCGCTGTCGTTACCGGAAGTAACAGTTTCCTTTGTTCCGTTAAGCATCGATTCCAGCGCGCGTACGGATATTCCGTTTTCCACCACCTGGTTGTAAACATTCATAAGCTTCCGGTGATCTTCAATTGAGAGGAGAACTTTGGCGTGACCCTGTGTTATTTTCCTGTCAACAAGCCCGTTCTGGATATCTTCAGGGAGATTCAGCAGACGGAGTGAATTTGTTATTGTGGTACGCTCTTTCCCCACTCTCTTTGCTACATCCTGCTGCTTAAGTTTGAATCTGTCTATAAGGAGTTTGTATGCCCTGGCCTCCTCTATGGGATTGAGGTCCGCTCTCTGAATGTTTTCAATGAGAGCCATGGTAAAGTTCTGCTCTTCGTCAGCTTCTATCACTATGGCCTTGATCTTTTTCATTTCATTGAGCTTGCATGCTCTGTATCTCCGCTCACCTGCTACGATGATGAACTGCCCGGCATTTTCACGGACAATGATGGGCATTATAAGTCCAACAGCCTTTATCGATTCAGCAAGACCTTCGATTTCGGTTTCGTCAAAAACTGTGCGGGGCTGGTCAGGATTCGGGAGAATTTTATTAAGTTCAATCTCTCTTATCCTGTTTTTATCTTCCACTACTATGTTTTCAATTTCAGCGGCAGGGGTTGGTGATGTGGATATTATGGCGCCCAGCCCTTTGCCTAAAGCCTTTTTAGTCATTATTTAGTACCTCTTCTGCCAGTTTTTCGTAAGATACGCTGCCCGGGCAGGTTTTATCGTAAAGCCCTATCGGTTTTCCGAATGAAGGGGCTTCTGAAAGTTTTACGTTTCTTGGAATTATTGAGTTAAATACCTTGCTCTGGAAATACTCACGTACGTCAGAAACTACCTGCTGTGACAGGTTTGTCCTTGGATCGTACATGGTGAGCACAACTCCCTCAATTTTAAGCGCTTTGTTAAGATTCTCCTGCACCATCACAATGATGCGGAGCAGCTGATTGATACCTTCAAGGGCATAATATTCGCACTGCAGGGGGATGAGCACTGAATCAGCAGCCACAAGGCTATTAAGTGTCAGAATCCCCAGTGATGGCGGACAGTCAATGAATATATAATCGTAATGATTTTTTATGGTTCCTAATTTTTTCTTCAGAATAAATTCTTTCTCTTCAGTGTCAAGGAGGTCAACCTGCGCACCTGACAGGTGAATATTTGAAGGTATTATAGAAAGTCCTTCAATTTCGGTTTTAAAAATGGCCTCTTCAATGGGTATCTCATCAATAAGAACTTCATAAAGAGTGGTTCCCATCTCCTCAGCATTAATCCCTATGCCGAAACCGGCGTTACCCTGGGGATCTATATCTATAATCAGGACTCTCTTCCCCTTCTCAGCAAGAAAAGCAGCCACGTTGACTGTGGTGGTAGTTTTACCAACTCCACCCTTCTGATTGGAAACGGATATAATTTTACCCATTTATAAATACCCCTTTTTTTACATGTAAGGATTTAATTGCCGGATCTTTCTGAATTTTACTACAAGTATATTNNGAAAGCGGCAAGAAAGAGTATCCCGATTCCGTAGAGGATATATTTCCCGATTTTAACGATTTGCGGTGAAATTTCAGCTCCCCTGGCTGAAACTATGGCAAACATTTTCCATCTCTCTCTCCCTCCCGGGAAAACTTCGATAAAACAGTAATCATCTTTTGATGATTTCAGAGTATAACTCTGTTCTTTTTCATGGATCTCCCTGGAGGTGATAAGCCTGTTGTTGCTGTCATAAACTTCGTACATGAATGGAGAGCCGTCAGAAAGAAAATAGAAGGTGTTTGTGCCGACTTCAAGATTAAAGTAGTACCTTCTCGATGTTTCACCGCCGAAAAAAGCGTCAGTGATCCTGTTTCTCACATCCTGGGAGTGCGACCTGGCAAGTTCAACAGCTTTTTTCAGTACTCTGTTTCCTGCTACCCTGTAGATATTAAAACGTTTAAATTCGCTGTATGCAGTGCTGTAATAACTTGTATAGATTATCTCCCCGTAGCCATCTTTTATAAGTACGCTAATGGGGCCCGATTTATCACCTTTTGGTGTACTGAATCCCGATTCAGATAGAATCTCTGCGTTATCAACATGTTTGAGTGCAATCCATCCCGGATATTCCATATAGAGATAAGCTTTTCTCTTCATGCTGAACATGGCGAGATCGCCCCTGACATCCGCCTCTATACGTCCCGGTATACCCATGAAGGGGAAATCATAGAAAAATTCAAAATTATTGTAACCGGCTGCCATCTGCTTGTATGCATAGCCTGAAAAATAGGCGGAGCCCCCTCTTTTTATAAAATCCCGGAGGTTTTTACCGAATTCTTTTTCATCCAGTTCAAAGAAATTTTTAGCAAGTTTTACTGATGTAATCTCCTTACCCTGCCAGTTTATATCAAGATTATCCTCGTAGTTTGATTCGATTCCTGAAGGGAAAAAGATTGAACTGTATTTTGAGAAAACATCTTTATTCGAAAGTTCCCTGAATTCTATCAGATCATACTGAATGTTATAGTTGGAGAGCACAAGTTCAATGTTGTCATACCTGCTTTTAACTACAGCAATTTTTTCCGCTGATTGAGGATAAATAGAGAATGGCATAAGCAGCATCGGCAGCAGAATCAGAAGTTTAAGGGGAAAATTATTTTTTATCATTCTGAGGATTTTCTTTATATTGCGGGACGAGTCAAGAAAAAAAGGGCTTTAGCTGTTGACAAAATAATTGAACACATGAACATTGGTTCATGTGTTCAATTGAAAGGAGACAAAAATGCCCCCTGAGAAAGTAAAACCATTCAAAGATGAAGCTTTTTATGAGCTTGCTGAGTTTTTTAAAATTTTCGGAGATCCGGCCAGGCTCAGGATACTGACTGTTCTTCAGCCGGGTAATATAAGCGTTACAGATCTTGCGGAGCGGATTAACATGAGCCAGTCAGCAGTGTCTCATCAGCTCCGGATTCTGAAACAGGCGCGGGTTGTCAGGGTCAGGAGAGAGGGTAAAAATTCATTTTATTCACTGGATGACGAACATATAGATTTAATCTTAAAGCTCGGTATGGAGCATATTCTGGAAGCAGAGGTATAATAAATGGGCGCACATGATAATTGCAGTCATAATCATTCACATGATCACAGCTTCGGGCATGAACATCCGGATGGAAAGCATATCATTTCAGGTGTGCATCACCACGATCACAGGGATTTCGGGAGCGGAGGGAGGCTTCTTCTTGTAATTGTTTTTAATATGATAATAACAGCTGCTGAGTACATCGGGGGTATTATCTCCGGGAGCTTGGCCCTCATATCTGATGCAGGGCATAATTTTTCCGATGTACTTGCTCTCTGTTTAGGTTATGCGGGGGAGAAAATTTCAGGGCGGGAGAAGAGCGGATCTTATACTTTCGGTTATAAAAGATTTGAAGTGCTTGCTGCTCTTATCAATGCGCTGACTCTTGTTGTAATAGGGATATATATTTTTTATGAGTCAGTAGAGAGGTTTCTGAATCCTGCAGCCGTGGATTTTTCAATTATGCTCCCTGTGGCGGTTATAGGACTTCTGGGGAATCTCATTTCAATTTTTGTTCTGAGGGGCGGTGGTCACAGTATTAATATCAGGGCTGCTTTTCTTCATCTGTTGTTTGATGCAGTTTCATCTGTTGCTGTTATTTTTGCAGCTGTTCTTATCTATTTTACATCAAATTACTGGATAGATATAGTAATAAGCTTTTTCATAGCGGTTATGATTATCTGGAGCGCAATGGGTATTCTGAAAGAATCGTTTCGCATATTTTTTCAGGGAGTTCCGGAACATCTTGATTCTGATGAGATATACAGGGAGATTCTGAGTGTGGAGGGAGTGGAGAGTGTTCACGGTCTTCATATCTGGTCTATAAATTCGAGAGAGGTTTTTCTCTCCTGCCATATTATGCTGAAGGAGTCTTTTACGGGGGTATCAGATTCAGTGATACAGGGTGTCAATAATATGCTTCTGCATAGGTTCGGGATAGATCATACTACTATTCAGGTGGAGGTTGGTGATTTCTGCGGGGGGCACAGGGGGGAATGCTGTAATTGAAATTTCATATATCAGTAACATCAAATAAAAGCAAGGGGCTGCAGCCCCTTGCTTTTATTTGATAATAATTATTCCGCCTTCTGACCGCATTCACAATCAGGCGCGTCGCATGTACAGATACCCATGGGGACATAAGCCGGGCAATATCCGATGTATGCTGAAGCCCACATTGCAAGGCCAAGCACCAGAAGAATTACTGTGCCTACGGGACCTGGCTCAAGAATTATGATGTTCAATAAAAAAGAAGTTCCAATCATGAATCTTATGAACTTATCTGCGCTGCCGACATTCTGTTTCATATTATTCTCCTTATAAAAAAATAAACTGGCTTTAGCTGATATATTCAAAATTATATTGATAAGTAAAGGAAAATTTTATTATTGACACATGTTTTTACTGAGATTTTTTGATAGTAGCATTTTACGATATTATTAAAACCTCGACTGGTCATTTCGAAGAAGCGCCAGCGACTGAGAAATCTTTTTTTTAAGCTTAATTCGTGGTTTCTCACATTCGTTCGAAATGACNNCGTCTTTTGTTATAATTATATAATTAATAATCCAGGTGATATTTATGGCAAGAGTACTTTCGGGAATACAACCTTCGGGCAATCTTCATATAGGGAACTATTTCGGTATGATGAAACCGATGATAGAGAGCCAGGACAGGAATGATCTTTTCTGTTTTCTGGTGAACTACCACGCAATGACAAGTCTGCATGACGGAGCTGAACTGAGGAAAAATACAATTGAGGCAGCGATAGATTTCCTTGCCCTTGGACTCGATCCTGATAAATGCCATTTCTGGGTGCAGTCCGAAATTCCTGAAGTTGTTGAACTTTCATGGATTCTCTCCTGTCATACATCAATGGGACTTCTTGAAAGGAGCCACAGCTACAAGGACAAAACAGCCCGCGGTCTAATCCCCACGGCAGGTCTTTTTACATATCCGGTTCTTATGGCAGCTGACATTCTGCTTTTTAATGCAGACATTGTTCCAGTGGGCAAGGACCAGAAGCAGCACCTTGAGATTACACGTGATATAGCGGAGAGATTCAATAATACCTTCGGGGAGATATTTGTGCTCCCTGAGCCGCAGATATCAGAGGACCTTGCTGTTATACCGGGTGTTGACGGTCAGAAGATGTCGAAGAGCTACGGCAACGCGCTGGAGATATTCGAAAGCGAAGCTTCGCTGAAAAAAAAGGTGATGAAGATTGTAACGGATTCAACACCGGTTGAAGAGCCGAAAGACCCTGATAAGTGCAACGTTTTTTCTTTGTATAAACTTTTTGCGGATGAATCTCAGCTTGCTGACGCGAGAGAGCGCTACCTTAAAGGAGGAACAGGTTATGGCCAGTTTAAGAAGGAGCTCCTTGAAGTTATTATTGAATACTTCCGTCCTTACAGGGAGAAACGGAAGATTTATGAAAACGATCATGAAGAGGTGCGCAGGATTTTAAGGAAGGGCGCTGACAAGACAAGAATTGAGGCCATGAAAGTACTGACTAAAGTAAGGGGAGCAGTGGGGATCAACTACTGATCCACGCGCTGCTCAAGTTTTTCAATAAAGTCCTTCATGTGCTGAGGGATATCGAGCGAGAACTCCATCCTCTCTCCGCTGACCGGATGCGTGAATGCAAGGTGGGTCGATGCCAGCAGAAGATAGGGCACCCTGTGTTTCTCCCACTTTTTTGAATATATCTGGTCGCCTATTACAGGGTTCCCCATTGATGAGAGGTGTACTCTGATCTGATGTGTTCTCCCTGTATAAATTCTTACTTCAAGCATTGAGAAGGTGCCCACAGGTGTATGCCATAACTTCGCGATTGTATATTCAGTGATGGCTTCTCTTCCGTCCTCTGTTATGCACATCTTCTGCCGGTATTTTTTATGGCGTGCAATGGGCTTTTCAATTACAGCATGATCCTTAACCGGTTTTCCTATGACTATTGCCGCATAACGCTTGTCAATTTTCCGTGAAGAGAACTGCTCTACAAGGCTTGTATAAGCCTCGTCTGTTTTGGCAATCACCATCAGCCCTGCGGTGTCCCTGTCGAGCCTGTGGACAATTCCCGGCCTGAATTCATCTCCCGCTGTGGAGAGCTTTTTTATATGGAAAAGCAGTGCATTTACCAGTGTGCTCTCATAGTTCCCCGGGCCCTGGTGAACAACAAGTCCCGGCTGTTTGTTTATCACTGCGATTGAATCGTCTTCATAAATTATGTTAAGCGGAATATCCTCCGGGTACGGGAGTTTGATATCCTCTTCCGGGAAAGAGATCGATATCTCGTCATCTGTTTTTACCTTGTAGTTC
>DINC01000148.1:0-2453 GCA_002425885.1 Spirochaetia bacterium UBA5550
GTGTGATTCTTACAGCAAAGATTGCTCTTGTATTAGCTGTTCTTCTGGGCTCTGCATTTACAGGCAGATTACTTGCCAAAAAGCTCGACAAAAGCCTGTGGCTCTTTTTTCTTACCGGTCTTTTTACAGGTCCCATAGGCCTTCTTTTTCTTTTTCTGATTTTTAAACTTCCTGAAAAACTTGTGGGTCTTTTTGTATCATTCTTTGTCTTTCTGGTTATTACTGTCCTGTTTACACAGACAACAATACTATCCGGACTTGAATGGGGATCTATCGATTTCAGATTTTACCTCAGGGACCCGTCTCAGGCTTCTGTAAAGCTTGAAGAGGGTGTAAGGATGAATAAAATTAATCCAAGAGCAAGAAAAGATATTATAATAATCGGGATTGATGAGGGTTCTATCCGCGAATTTTCTGATCAGGGTATACAATGGCCTTTCCCGTGGGATCTCCATGCTCGTGTCACCAGGTATCTTGCGACCGGTAATCCTCTTGCCATACTTTACGATATAATGTTTCTTGATAAAAAGGATGGCGAAAAAGAACTCGCTGAATCACTTGAGCAGCTTAAAGTCGGATTTCTCGACTACCCCTTTGAAACCAAAGAAGTTGACGTCGCATATAATGACATTGATGAAAGAATAAAGCTTTTAAACAAATTACGTTTCCCGGTGGATCCTTCTGACAAACTTGAGCAGCTCGTTGAAGAAGTAACCCCCCCTACCCCGGATCTGATTAAAGCATCTAAAGGCCTCGGTTTTGCCAATGTTTTCCCGGGACGGGATGGTATAAATAGAACTGTCCCGCTAATTGTTAAATTTAACGGCTGGTACTATCCTAATATCGACCTTGTTATAGTGATGCATTATTACGGAATTACCCCATCTGATGTTGAAGTAAAAATGGGGCATTACATAAAACTTAAAAATCTCCCTGCTGAAAAAATGGCCAGGCCGAATAGCAAAAGAGAAATTTCCATCCCCATTGATGAATATGGCTTCATGGATGTTAATTTCATCGGTGGCTCGGGGAGCTTTCAGCACTACCCTTACTATCTCTTCGCTAATGAAGGTACGATGGAGGGGAATACTTCTGTCAAAGATAAAATCCTGCTTATAGCAGCATATTCCGCGACCGGAATAGCAACAGATGAAAAAAAATCACCTTATGGTGCAACTTTCGGTATCGAACACCATGCGAACGCGCTTAATACAATCCTGAACCAGGATTTTCTTTATAAGCTGGGCGATTTTCAGAACATTATTATTATGTTAGTTATAGCAATTTTTCTCGGATTAGTTGTTCCTAAACTATCTATTGTAATGTCACTTGTTGTCACGTCCCTGTTTATTTTATCATACGCTGTCGGTTCATATCTGTTGTTCGACATGTCCAGTATTATAACAGCTATGTCAACTCCGCTGATACAGACTGCTCTGACATACTCAATGCTTGTTACATATCGAGTTGTAAATGAGCAACAGGAGAAAAAGTATATAAGGCAGACCTTCTCTAAATTCGTTTCAAAATCGGTTGTTGATGAGCTTCTCAAAGATCCAAGCAAAGTCAAACTCGGGGGAGATAAAAAGATACTTACTGTACTATTCTCTGATATAAGAGGATTTACATCTATTTCAGAAAAGCTCACACCTGAAGAACTTGTTGAACATCTCAATATTTATTTACAGGGTNNTTGTTATTAATACAGACGGGACTCTTGATAAATATATCGGTGATGCAATAATGGCCTTCTGGGGAGCACCCATAGAAATGGCAGATCATCCTCTTAAATCATGCAAAGCAGCCCTTGAAATGATGGAAGCTCTTAAGGTAATGAATCATAAATGGGAGAAAGAGGGGAAACCTATTCTTGATATAGGTATAGGGATAAACACCGGCGATATGGTTGTCGGAAACATGGGTTCCTCATCAAGGATGGACTATACACTTATGGGGGATAATGTAAACCTCGGTTCAAGGCTTGAAGGTACAAACAAAATGTACGGAACAAATATAATAATAAGTGAATTCACATATCAATATGTGAAAGATGACGTAATCGTCAGAGAGCTTGACCTTATAAAAGTAAAAGGGAAAGCACTCCCTGTCAAAATTTATGAATTGATTGATATAAAACAGGCTTAGATAATAGTATTTGTGTTTTTCAACTTAGCCCCGGTATATTAACGCCGGGGTTAATCATTTATTCAGGCTTGATATCTATTGATGAGTACTTACGTTTTTCAATTCATTNNAGATTAACCGGGACATTAAGACCATCCTGTTCAGTATATTTTCCATACGCGCTGAAACTGCATTTATTCCCGCTCATGTTGAAATTCCTGACATAGTACTCATTTGCTGACTGTATAAAAGTAAAAGTAAGGTTGCTGAATGTCAGAGGATCCGGAAAAGATTGAGAATAACCATTATCTTTGATAAAACTGTCCAGT
>DINC01000148.1:2487-2903 GCA_002425885.1 Spirochaetia bacterium UBA5550
GTTTTATCAGTCCTTGAAATATATCCATCTTTTATCCCTACATTAATAGAAGCTCTTCCGTTTTCCACTATCTGGCCCATGCGGAAAGCATTCGTCTCAAATTTAAAATCAGATGAGAGAATACCTGCAGCCTGAATAGCTGAATCAGAATCAACTGCCATTCTCGCTATATTAAAATTTGCAAGCCCGCCCTCTATTTTTATAAATGGGTATTCCTGCCTGAAAGCTGCATACGCATTAAAATTAAAAATACCTTCATACCCCTGGAGAGAAAAGGATTCGGTTTTTAAAGTCCCCTTTATAAGACTCAGGTTAAGATCAAAACTGTCCAGAGCAGCACCGTTTACAATTGTTAATTTTTCAGCTTTTACCGTAAGGTTCAGATCATTATTATTTATAAAAATCCCTTCAGGTTC
>DINC01000148.1:2923-3102 GCA_002425885.1 Spirochaetia bacterium UBA5550
AAAATTCTGGAACATATCAACATATGCCATATTATAAATTGAGTCGATTCCGGCCATGACAGCATTTTTGAGCAAAGATATTTCCATATTTTTTGAAGATATATCAACCTGGTTCCTGGAGATAAAAGGATTCCAACCTGAGATCTGACTATTGAAAGTAATTTCTATGTCAGTATTAC
>DINC01000148.1:3169-3336 GCA_002425885.1 Spirochaetia bacterium UBA5550
ATTTTAATAAAAATTTCTCTTTATCAGCCGCAATGAGTGCGTTACAGTTCCTGATCTCTTTATACTTTCTGTCTGCACTTTCAGAATGTGTAAGAGTAAAGCCGTTCAGCTTTATATCCAGTGCCAATGCATCAGGTATCATTTCTTTAAGATTAAATTTAAAACTG
>DINC01000150.1:0-5140 GCA_002425885.1 Spirochaetia bacterium UBA5550
CTAATTAAATATATAAACTCTGCTTATGCTAATTTAAATTAAAAAAAAATACAACTAAAAAAGTATCATGATTATAAGTTACAGAACCTGAAATATTAAGGAGGAAACAATGAAACCTGTAAAAATTACTGACAATATATACTGGGTTGGAGCCATCGACTGGAACCTGCGGAACTTTCACGGCTACCTTACACAGAGAGGATCAACCTACAACGCCTATCTCGTACTTGATGATAAGATAACTCTCATTGATACAGTAAAAGAAGGATTTACAGATGAAATGCTCGAAAGGATAGCTGCTGTGACAGATCCTTCAAAAATCGATTACATAATTTCAAATCATTCAGAGATGGACCACTCCGGCTCTCTCCCTGAGATGCTGAAAATTGCTCCGGGAGCTGAAATCATTGCATCTGCAAATGGAGAGAAAAATCTTAAAGACCACTTTAAGTGGGAGTGCAAAGTCCGTACCGTAAAATCCGGCGATACCCTGAACACAGGAAAATATACATTCACATTCGTCCCTGAACCGATGGTGCACTGGCCGGATTCAATGGTGACATACCTTGAAGCGGAAAAGATACTCTTTTCAAATGATGCCTTCGGGCAGCACCTTGCCACATCCGAAAGATTCGATGATGAATACTCCCCGGATATAATTATGGAGGAGGCGCGTAAATACTACGCGAATATAGTTCTGCCATACTCCCCGCAGGTACAGAAAGCGCTTAATGATGTATCCGGCCTGAAGATAGAGACCATTGCTACAAGTCATGGCATAATCTGGCGCAGGAATATCAGCAGAATTATTGATGCGTATAAGCAATGGTCATCAAACGAAATTCAGAAAAAAGCTCTCATCGTCTATGATACGATGTGGCACTCAACAGAAAAAATGGCAGAAACAATTGCAGCAGCTTTCAGTGAAAAGGGCTATAATTACAGGATACTATCACTTCAGCAGAATCATATCTCTGATATAATGACAGAACTTCTTGAAGCAGAGTATATATGCGTCGGCTCACCTACTCTGAATAATAACATGCTCCCCACTGTAGCGGCATTTCTTACCTACATGCGGGGCCTTGCTCCCAAAGGGAGAAAGGCCATGGCGTTCGGTTCATACGGCTGGGGAGGTCAGAGTGTAAAACAGGTGCATGAAATTCTGGAATCCTGCGGTTATCAGATGCTTGAATCTGCAGGTATCAAGTTCAGGCCGGATGATGAGGCTCTGAAAAAAATCAGGGAAAGTCTGATTAAGTCTATATAACAATTTTTACATAAAAGCATTTTTTTACTTTCATTTTTATTGATGCTTTACTATTTTAAAAATTAGTTTAATACTTTTTCTTTTGTTTAAGAGAGGAAAAGGACTTATATTAAATTACAGTAAATTCTTTTAAAAGCATAACAGGGCTGTCTGATAAAGTATGCTTTACAGGCATTTGTCATTCCGGTTTCACCCGGGGAGTGGATTTTCGCTGCGCTCAGGGTGTGCACCATTCAATTTGTGCAAATACCGGAATCTCTTCATTAAATAATGACCATGAGATACCGGCATTAAGTTTCACTCCGGCTGGTATGACAATAATAATCAGTTACAGGCCCGGTGTATCAGTTTAAAATTAAATCAATAATAATTAAAAACAGAATGGAGGATTTAGTTATGAAGAAATATGTATGTTCAGTATGCGGATACGTTTATGATCCGGAAAAAGGAATTCCGGAAGAAGGGATTGCGCCAGGTACAGCATTTGAAGATCTGCCTGATTCTTTTGTTTGCCCGGTCTGCGGTGTAGGCAAGGAAGACTTCGAACCTGAAGCATAGCCTCACAATAAAATAATCCGTGGAGGATAACAATGGATGCCGTTTTTCTGTCGAGGATTCAGTTCGCGCTTGCCGCAGGCTTTCACTTCATCTTTCCCCCTCTCACGCTGGGGATGGGGCTTTTAATTGTAATAAATGAAACTCTTTATTTAAAGACTGATAAAGAGATATATAAGAATATCTCCAAATTTCTTGTTAAGATTTTTGCTCTTATCTTCGCAATCGGTGTTTCAACAGGTATTGTTCTTGAATTTTCATTCGGAACAAACTGGTCAACCTACTCACGCATGGTGGGAGATATATTCGGAGCGCCGCTGGCTGCTGAGGGTATTCTCGCGTTTTTCCTTGAGTCTGTATTTATAGGGGTACTGCTCTTCGGAAGAGACCGTGTGTCAAAGAAGATGTACTGGCTCTCAGCTTTCCTTGTATTCTTCGGTTCGCATCTCTCCGGCTTATGGATCATCATAGCCAATTCATGGATGCAGACACCGGCGGGATTTGTTATTGAGGGGGGGCGCGCTGTACTCACTGACTTTTTTGCAGCAGCAGTCAACTACTCCACAGCACAGAGGTTTCTACATACAATTGTCGGAGGGTGGCAGTCAGGAGCTCTGTTCCTTGCGGGGATAAGCGCATGGTATTTAATCAAAAAACGCGACCTTGATTACGCGAAACCTATGCTGAAGATATCCCTCATACTTTTTATTGTCACATCATTCCTTCAGTTCGGAACAGGCCACATGCACGCTGTACAGGTTGCAAAAACTCAGCCCATTAAGATGGCTGCAATGGAAGGGCTCTGGGACTCCAGAAAGGGGGCGCCGCTTTCTGTTTTCGGATTCCCCGTGGAATCTGAAAAGAAAACATACTTTGAAATAGGCATCCCGAAACTCCTGAGCATCATGATCTATGCTGATCCCGATGCGAAGGTTCAGGGACTCAATGATTTCCCTGAAGAGCTTTATCCGCCAATATTCATAACTTTTCAGACATATCATGTGATGATCGGTCTGGGCGGTTTATTCGCACTGATGTCTGCTATCGGCGCCTTTCTCATGTTCAGGAAGAAGCTTTATGATACAACATGGTATCTATATCTTCTTCTGTTTACTATTCCGCTTCCTGTAATCGCATGTGAAATGGGATGGATGGCAGCAGAGAACGGACGTCAGCCCTGGGCGGTTTACAATGTACTCAAAACAGCAGATGCCGCGTCAGTTGTTGTTCCCGCATGGCAGATCCTGCTTACGATAATAATGTTCACAGTAATCTATTCACTGCTCTTTGTTCTCTTCATCAAATTTCTCACAAAGATGATAAAGAAAGGGCCCGAAGAGATTATTAAAACAAGCGGATATTGAGAGGTGTAATATGGAAACATTGACAATGCTTCAGATAACATGGTTCATCCTCATCGGTATCCTCTTCGCGGGTTACGCTGTCCTTGACGGCTTTGACCTTGGGATAGGTTCACTCCTCCCCATGCTTACAAAGAACGACGAGAAAAAGGTGGAGGTTTTATTCCGGTCAATCGGGCCGGTGTGGGACGGGAATGAAGTATGGCTGATTACTGCGGGTGGTGCTTTATTTGCAGCTTTCCCCCATGCTTATGCCACTGTATTCAGCGGATTCTACCTCGCGCTGATGATTGTTCTTTTCGGACTGATCTTAAGGGCGGTATCCATAGAATTTTTTACTCTGGAAACAGAAAACAAGGGTATATGGGCAAAAACTTTTTTCATAGGGAGCATCATACCCTCCATACTTTTCGGTGTTGCTCTTGGAAACGTAATCCTGGGAGTACCGCTTGATGCAGATATGGAATTCAGAGGAAACTTTTTCACACTACTCCGCCCCTTCCCTCTGGCAACCGGGCTTCTCGGATTTGCGGCAATACTGATGCAGGGACTCACTTATTCAATGATTAAGACAGAGGGGGAGATACACGAAACTGCAAAGACTCTTGCGGGAAAAGTGTGGTTCGGATATGTTATACTTTTTGTTTTCACTGCGGTGATGTCTTTTGCTTTTGTCACAGGGAGCGTGTCCAACATCATTGCATGGATAGCAGCATTAATCGCATGCGCATCATTATTTGCAGTTAAAATGTTTATCGGCAAGGGGGATGAATTCAAGGCTTTTCTCAGTTCATCACTGGCATTTATTTCACTATGGGGAATTGCCGGAGCGCTCCAGTACCCGGTACTTGTACGCGCGATAAACGACCCGGCTCTCAGCATAACAGCATTCAATGCATCATCGAGCAAGCTCACACTTTCGGTAATGCTCGGTATAGCTCTTGCAGGTATGCCGATTGTAATCGGATACTCGATCTATGTTTACAGAGTCTATAGAGGCAAGGTTAGATAGATCATTGATGCGCAATCTGTTTTTAAGCAAAAGCATTGTTATTGGAAAAAGAAACATTTGATTTAAAACGAATAAACTAAAAGGAGAAAATAAAATGGCAAAAACAGAAAGAAACCAGATTTACAAATGTGATATCTGCGGCAACATTATTGATATAGTACACGATGGAGCAGTTGCACTTGTATGCTGCGGCCAACCGATGAATCTGCTCGAGGAACACACAGCTGACAAAACCACAGAGAAACATGTCCCCATGATCGAAAAAACCGCTGACGGATACAAAGTTATCGTCGGCTCAACACTCCATCCCATGGAGGAGAAACACTACATAGAGTGGATTGAACTCCTCGCTGACGGAATATCATACAGACAGTTCCTGAAGCCCGGTGACAAACCTGAAGCATATTTTAAAACAGACGCGAAAAATGTAACAGCCCGTGAGCATTGCAATATTCACGGATTATGGAAATCTTAAGTAATAAAGGAAATTTAAAAATGGCAGCAACAATTGAAGATAAAATTCTCAAAGCAATGAAAAAAGAGGGCAAGGCAATGAGGCCCGGAGAGATTGCCGATGCATCAGGTCTTGATAAAGATGAAGTATCTAAAGCGATGAAAAAACTTGCTGCGGATGGTAAAGTTTCATCACCAAAAAGATGTTTCTGGGAAGCTGTATAGCTCCTAAAAAGAAAAGGCCGCAGTCACCTGCGGCCTTTTCTGTATTCATCATCAGCTCTCACTCTAACAGGAGCTCCCTCCAAGAATAACAAAGCCAGAACTCCATCTATCTTTTCTAAAATCGATTGTAAGACCGTTTTTAACATCAATATAGTTTTTCAACCTCCCGTCATATATAACATTCACATCATTTACTTTTAATACATGTTCTTCATTTTCTTCCAGTTCATCCAGAACCAGTCCCAGACGGGGACCGCCTCAACG
>DINC01000150.1:5198-5325 GCA_002425885.1 Spirochaetia bacterium UBA5550
TTAATTCTTAATGCAGGATTTTTGAATCCTGAACCTTTCATAAGTTCAAAAACTTCATTTTTTGCAGCATCTGTTACTTTTACTGGCATATTCAACTCCTTGTGAAACATTTAATTATTTACAATTT
>DINC01000085.1:0-3620 GCA_002425885.1 Spirochaetia bacterium UBA5550
AAAACATAACTCTTCCTCCTGATATAAAAATTACGGATATAGACAATCTTGAGGACACAGACATTTTTGTTAAAGCGGGAAATTTCTTCACCGATAAAAACCTGAAAAACATTTATGCTGATGATATACGGGATATAATGTTCAGTGAAGATACCATTATAACAGTAAATGGTAAAGATATCCATTGTGAAGCAATGACCTGGCTTAAAGTTTCTGACGATAAGTAGTTCCGGGATTCTCCCTGCCACAATATTTTATATTTTTCAGCAGAATTATTTTNNTTTATCTATCTGAACATCCCTACATATTCCTCAAAGATAAAGACCCTGTTTCTCTGATAACCTGTAGTTTCTTTTAATATCCCTGTTTCTATAAAAGCTTCAACAAGATCATAAGCTGCCTTTGGAGATAGACCTGTTATCTCCTGTATATCCTTTACATTAAGAATAGGCTTTGAAAAAAGACTGGTGAGTAGCAGCTGCCCCTGTTTCCCTCTTTTACCAAGGGATTGTATTCTATTCAGCTCAATATCAACTTTAAGATCCACAATTTTCTTTAATGTTGAAACCGCCTTTTCAGCTGTCTCTATAACACCTACAAGAAAAAATTTCAGCCATTGACCGAGATCATTCTTCGTCCTCACAAGTGTCAGGTTGTCATAATAAAGAGATTTATTCTTTTCAAAAAAATCTGAGAGATAGAGAAGCGGTTTTTCAAGGATGCCGGCATTTACAAGGTAAAGAGTAATAAGGAGTCTCCCTATACGTCCATTGCCGTCAAGGAAAGGGTGTATTGTTTCAAACTGGTAATGAGCAATGGCTATACGTATAAGATGTGGAACCTTTATAGTATCGTTATGAAGAAATAATTCAAGGTCTGACATCAGTTCAGGGAGCTCATTATGTGAAGGGGGTATAAAGACCGCATCGTTTATACTTGCCCCGCCGATCCAGTTCTGCGAAGTACGGAACTCACCAGGTGTCTTTGTCTCACCCCTGACGCTTGACAGTAAGACTTTATGTGTATTCCTTATAAGTCTGTTTGACAGAGGGAAAGTTGCAAGTTCCTCTATGGCAAGGTTCAATGCCTTTACGTAGTTATTAACCTCCTGCCAGTCATCACGCCCTTCCGGTGTTATCTCCTTCTCTTCAACAAGAGCTTCTTCTATATTGGTCCTTGTTCCCTCTATACGGCTGGAGACAACAGCCTCTTTAAAAATATGCATTATAATAAACATATCTGTATCGGGTACAAAGCGGGAGAAGGAGTTAAGTTCACCGAGCTTCAGCGATGCCCTTTCAAGGAGCTCGTTGATTGACTCATCTGTCCAGACAAAGGTGTGATTTATCTTTTCAGGTAGAAAGTATTGATATTTATTTCCTTTCTTCCATGTTCCGGATATGAAGTCGTTTATGTTCATTAATGCACCATAAAGTATAATATAAATATCAGTATTTTACTTTATTGAACAAAAGTAAAATAAATGCAAGCATAATTTACTTCGAGTCGGCCTGTCTTTATAGAAACATCCCCAAAAAACAAGCCCCCTGAACTCAGGGGGCTTTTTATATCCGGTAGAAAAAATCTCCTACTTAACAGTTAATGTAATTCCGCTCTGTTCTCCATCCATGTTGAGAGTTTTACCTGTTGAGTCAACCTTGCCGGAATGAACATACCCCTCGCCAGAGCTGTACACGCCGTTTTTGAACGTAATCTTCATCTCGTAGCTCTGCTTCTTCTCCTCAATCCCATTGGGACCCTCCTGCTTTGAAAGGGCATTCACCTGGAGGTACACATCGCTCCCTGAAATTCTTTTAACAACAGCATCTCCGCTTGAACTGAAAACCAGTCCTCCGGATGAGAATTTAAAATTCTTATTGTTAATGAAAAACATCGGTTTGTTTCTTTCCGCGATAACCGCACGGAGCTCCTCAGGATCTCCGAGGTAAGGAACAGCCTTAATGGTTGAGCCCGGGAGGAGCCATGCTTCAAAGGGTTTTTTGTAATCATTCCCTTGTCCGATATACCTCTCCCAATATGCTTTCTGAAAATCCGCTGCACCCTTTATGTTTACCACATTTTTAAACTGCGGGTCAAGGGCATGCCACCTCTTCCCTATATTCACTGCTATTACCCAGTGCTCAACATACCAGCTCATATCATAGTGATATTTCGCCACAAAAAATTTATCAGCAGGCACACCCGCCACATAAAGGAGAGTAGCCATTACCTGCGAATTTGCCGTACAGTTCCCCACAGGAATAAATCCGTACTTTGCATATGTGTCAGCCATCTCCTGAAATGATGGCCACCTTGTTACAGGATGAGACGGGCTCTGCCTGCAGTCCCGGAACATGAAGTCAGCAGCTTCTTTTACTGTGATCTCCGCTGTACCCATTGAGCTTTTTGTCTTTGTTTTAAAGAAAGAAAAAACATCGGCAAATCTCTTCGCAATATCCTCATCAGTAGCTGCGGGTTTGCTCCCTCCGATTGCTTTAATGAGATTCTTTACTGCGGAGTTGTTCCTGTCTATCTTTGTAATATCATAAAAAAAGAAGTCCTGCCTGTTTGTTACGATTCCATTTTTACGGTAAAAATAACCTTCATTCTCATAGTAGTACTGCTTCCCCCTATATAGAGTGTCCACAAGGAGATATTCAGGCGAACTGTATTTTTCTGAAACAAATGTATCTATTGAAGTTTTACCGCTCTTCGGATATAGCGGGAGATAGACCGAAGCCCTATCTTCAGATTTTGAAAGGAGAAAGATTGTCTCGTAATCTTTATAAGTCTCCCCCAGGGTGAACTCCCCTTTACCGTCTGTTTGAACTGCGGCTTTTTTCTTATATGGTTCTTTATTGTCGTTTCGGTCGAAATACCAGATCTCAATATCAGTTGCCCCGGGATTTGCCGCTCCCCTTCTCCCGTTTTCATCTGTATCATAAGCCTGGAGTTTACCTTTAATTTCATTTGAAGCGGAGGCCCCTGAACTTCCTGCTGCCGGCATATACCTTGTCAGAGTTCTGGAGTCCTCGAAAAACCACTCCATCCATGGACCCTCATGGTCCCCCCATGTGTGGATATTTGACCCGTTATTGTCGCTCCTGTTGGCAAGGCATATTGCCCTGTTCCAGGCTGTGTAGATCTTCCACCTGCCGTTCCCCAGGTGTCTGAAGCGGAACTTCTGTGAGGCTGATTTATTAGGTGTCCACACCTGTATGCTCACGCCGTCCCCATTCTGTCCCCCTTTAACGTCAGCGTATCCGCCGTTGGCTGAAACAATGTAGTACCATTCACCTCCGGCATTGACAAAGCGGAACATCTGGTCAACGACCCCATCTTTTGACCATGCAGCGATATTGTCACCGCTTTTATACCTGCTTTTCTTCCCCGGCTGGTCCCAGTACCCCCTGTTATTATTTCCTGCCTGTACTGATTTTATAAAGAAGAATGAATTCTGCGGAGGTGTATCAAACCCGGCTGCGGAGGCTCCCCCCTCTGAAAAAAGAATAAATGAAAAACAAAGTATCGATAAGAAAAAATTTTCTGCTCTCCCCTTAAAAGCCATACTGACCTTCCATATTATGTTTTATAGCAGACGAAATGATTATAGCGGTTAA
>DINC01000085.1:3661-3791 GCA_002425885.1 Spirochaetia bacterium UBA5550
CAGCGACTGAGAAATCTATTTTTAAGATTTTTTAGATTATAGCATTTCACAAATGAATTAATCCTGTTTTATGTTATCCGATACATAATGTCATTCCCTTGAATACGGTAATCCATTGTTAATAGCATTC
>DINC01000188.1 GCA_002425885.1 Spirochaetia bacterium UBA5550
CCGGTATTTGCACGAACTGAAGTGTGCACGCCCTGAGCGCAGCGAAGAAGTACCCTTGGGGTGAAACCGGAATGACAATCATATAAATATTGTACTTTAATAGTATTACGTTTTCAACAACTATTTCTCCGCAATAATAACGGCTCTCACAGGTGCAGGATAACCTTCGATAGTTTTTGTCTGATCCATTGCATCGAGAAAATCCTCCAGCGATTCTGTATTTACCCATTCAGTTTTTCTCTGCTCATTAAAATCAGTTTTTGTAATATCAACACATCGCGAATTGCGGAATCCTGCTTTTTTAAGCCATGATATCAGCACGGGTACTGTTGGTATAAAATATACATTGGGCATCTTGGCATACCGCTCTTCCGGGACGAGAGAGATATGCTCTTCCCCCTCAACTATAAGAGTTTCTAATACAAGTTCTCCGTCAGCTGTCATCATCGAATATATATCCCGGAGAAAATCTATGGGGGATCGTCTGTGGTACAGTATACCCATACAGAAAACTGTATTGAATTTTTTTGTAAGGCCTGTGATCTCTTCGAACCGGAGCGGCAGTGTAAATATATTATCTCTACGGGCCAGCGAATTAAGCAGCATAAACTGCATGTAGAAGTTTGTGTAAGGCTCTATACCCATCACCATTGCCGGGTTATGCGGAAGCATCCTGAATATGTAGTAGCCGTTGCTTGACCCTATATCCAGTATATGTCTTCCTCCAAGCGGTTTCAGATGGGAGATTACCCTGTTCCATTTAAAATCAGATCTCCATTCAGTTTCAATATCAATACCAAATATTCTGAATGGTCCCTTTCTCCAGGGCCACATCGCAAGAAGTGTTTTTCGTACTTCATCAATTCCTGCGGCAGCTGTATCCTCACTACACCCGATAGAAACATAGTCCGACGTAAAGTCAGAAGCTGCTGTATTAATTCCTGTCAGTTTCTGTACATGGGAGTATAGCTCTCTCCCTTTGACATCTTTCTCTGTGAGGAATTTGACTTTATCCAGTGTTATTTTTTTAAGATGTTCTATATCGGAGATGGAGAATCCCCACCTACCGGGATTTTCCGGGAACCAGTTCATCAGTCTTTCCTGCATATAAATGAGGTGAAGTGAAACCACTTTAGCCAAATCTCGATTGCATTGAATCCTGCGGAAGTGAGCCGGGTAATATGCGTTTCAACTGTTTCAGGTATTAGCACGTTTTCCAGGGCTTCACGCTTGCGGGTTATTTCAATCTGTGAGTAGCCGTTCTCCTCTTTGAGTCTGTAGTAAAACTCCTGTTGCAGTGCGGCAAGGTCATCGTCAGGATTAACTGTTTTTTCAGTCAGCAGAAATATCCCCCCCGGTATGAGTGAATCATATATACGTTTTATCAGCAGGTCTCTTTTATCCGGGGATATAAACTGCACTGTAAGATTTGAAACGATTACGGATGCAGGGGCAAAATCTACATCCATTATGTCAGAGACAATGGGTGTGATATTTCCGGCTCCGCCGAATGCCGTGATTCTCTTTTTAAAAAGTTCAATCATTGGGGAGGAGTTATCAATCGCGGTGAGTGTAAACTCTCTCCCTTTAATTTCCTGCATCAGCGCAGAGGCAAAATTTCCTGTTGAGCATCCTAAGTCGTATATCGATGTTCCAGGGCGGTAGAATTTTGCGGCGAGTCTTGCCTGCTGAAGTATGATCTCACGATAGAGCGGCACTGAGCGCGATATCATGTCGTCAAAGACAGATGCCACTGTTTCGTTGAATTCGAATGGGGTAACTTCCCCTTTAGCTGCGAATATGTTGTCTTTTGGTTCCATAGTATTAAATCAGGATAAAATCAATACTACAGATTTTGTCAATTATTATGTAACTGATTTTTCGTAAAGGTTCATGAATCTGTTTCACTCGCTGCCGGACTGTTCAGGCCGGGCATAGTGTTCTCCTGTTGTCAGCCATGGATTGCTCATAGTACTGGAATCTGTTACAATATATGTCCCGTACTTCAGAAGATCCATTACTGACTGCATTTCAATACTTTGAGACGCAAGTTCTTCACATGTAGCGGCAATCTCCTCTGCTCCTGAGGCATTCTGCTGAACAACTGTGTTAAGCTGCATCACAGCGTTATTAATCTGTTCAATCCCCTTTGCCTGTTCCAGGCTGGCCGCGTTTATTTCAGCAACAAGTTCAGATGTTTTTTTGATATCCGGTACAAGCAGCTTCAGCATCTCCCCTGCCTGAATTGCAGTTTCAATATGCTCTTTTGAAAGGTTGCCGATTTCAACCGCCGCCTGCTGGCTTCTTTCAGCGAGTTTCTGAACTTCACTTGCCACAACAGCGAATCCTCTTCCATGATCACCAGCTCTTGCCGCTTCTATTGATGCGTTTAATGACAAAAGATTTGTCTGCCGTGCGATTTCATTAATTATTGAAATCCTTGCGGTTATCTCCTTCATGGCTATAACAGTTTTTGAAACAGTTTCACCACAGGTACCGGCATCATCCGCGCTTTTATCTGCTATCTTTTCTGTCTGGCTTGCGTTGTCGGCATTCTGCCTTATGGTAGCGGTGAGCTGTTCGATGGAGGAAGATATCTCTTCAACATTGGATGCCTGCTCTGTTGCCCCCTGTGATAGCGCTTCCACTGAAGAGGATATCTGCTGTACACCGGAAGTGACCTGGCTTGATGTGGCATACACTGAATCAACAGCTTTTATGATTGAACGGAGCAGAAATACAGCTGCAAAAATAATACCCGCAGTCATGATCAGTATTATAAAAATGATCGGATAAACCACAGCATTTATCTGTTCAACTACTGTATCTTTATAAACGCCGGAACCTATAATCCAGTTCCATTCTTTAAAGTACTTAACATAGGATATTTTAGGTACAGGCTCATCTTTACCGGGTTTGGGCCATAAATAATCAACAAAGCCTTCATCTCTCTGAAGACAGACTTCCGCCATTGCCTGGAACAGGTTTTTCTTTATTCCCATTGCAACATTAAAAGATTCGCTGTTCATTATCTGTCCGTCCAGTTCCGGCTTGATAGGGTGCATAACCATTTTAGGGTAGGGGAGTGTTGAATCGTTAATCCAGAAGTATTCCGCTCCTTCATATCGCAGTGCTCTGATAATCGAAAGAGCATTCTTTTTCGCTTCTTCAACAGTAAGTTTACCCTGCATGGAATCATTGTACTGCTGGCTTATAATGCTGTAGCCGACTTCAACAGCGGCTCTTGCTGTGTTGTTCCTGGTCTCATGTATTGTACTGACAAGACGTAATCCGGAAAAAATGCATATTATGCCGAACACCAGAATAATGGCTCCTACTAAAATATAAAGTTTTTTGGAAATATTCAGATTGATTTTCATGTGAGCCCCCTCTTTATGATTTACTTTCAGAATACCACAAGGTTTTCAGGAAGTGAATTATTGAAATTATAAATTCCTTTATTGATAAATGGAAGTTACACATAATTGCGTTCTTAATCAAAAAAAAGTGTTTTTTGTAAAATTGTAATACCAATAGTTGTGAAATTTAAAATTCAATTATAACTGTTTTTTTGTCACTGAATGAGCAAATAATTCAAAAATATTCAGAGTTTAATTTTTATACTGATAAGTTTTTTGTCTCAAACTTATCACAATTAGAAATTCTTCTTGAAATTGTAGCGCCAGTAATTAGAATTTTGCTCTAATTGTTTTTAAAGAAATTAATAATCAAGGAGGCTGAATGATTATAGCTAAAAAGATTTTACCTTTCATTGCGTGTTTATGCTTTTCGGTTGTTTTAATTAGCTGCAGCAGTACAAACAATGGTAAAAAGTTTACACCGGTTGAGAAAGGGTTTTTGATTAAAAAGGAGAAAACACTTGCCGTTCTCAGCGGAAGAAATGAAGATAACGACATAGATCTTACTGAATCGATCATAAAAAAAATTTCAGAAAATAGGAATCTAAAAGTTATTACACANNTACACAGTCTAAGCTTAAAGAAGTTATTCCGAAGTACCCTCTTAATATTAATATTGTCGATTTTAATTTAACTTCACAGAATAAACTGTCCTCTTGTTTAAGTAATTCCAGTAAGAGTGCTGTCGATGTGATCCATAAACTGGTGAAATCAGACTATATTCTGCTTGTATGGATCGATGATATGACAGGAAGTTATTACAATGGTTCTTTTTGCACTTCCGCATTTGTTGCAACCCGTCTCATATCGTATCCTGAAGGTGAAATTGTAGCATATTCAGGAAGCTGGTATAATGGTGGAGAATGGGATTCCTTAGTAAAAAAAATATCGAAAGATATTGTACATGATATTAATAAGAATANNCAATTTAATGAAAAAGATTTTATCAGCACTTCTTGTGCTAACTTCACTATCCATGCTTTCAGGCTGTTCACCAATTAAATATATCAATAGTGATGTAAATACCAACGGTAAAATTGCAGTTTTAATATGCGAAACCAGATTAAGTAAAGAAAATGCTCTGTTCGCAGGATATTTTTCAGATGCTCTTGCAAAAGGATCAAAATTAAAAGTTATTTCACAGAGCCAGGTAAAATCCATACTCGGCTCATACCCGGAACGTATCAAGGGCCCATACCGTATTAAAGGGACTGAATTTGAAGTCGATTATTCACTCCACGATCTTGATTCGCTTGCAGCAGTTGCAAAAAAACTCAATGTTCAATATATCTACGCAATTTGGATTCCGCATTCAATAGAATTGGTTCAGGCTGGAAATCATCTGCCGGTCTATTCTTATGTTTCTGAATTAATTGAGTTTCCCTCTCGCAGAATTATGGTTCAGACCAAGTGGGAGATGACCTACAGCAAGGATGGTTCTGGTATAACTGTCGTTGGAGGTTCTGCTCCAAGAAACGAAAAAGATATGTGCAAATTTAATTCTGAATTATTAGTTGCAGACCTTATTAAAAATACCGGGATAGGCAAGTAGCAGTCCAAAAATAAAAAAAGGAATTTTTTTGAGACTTCCTGTAATCTGNNGATTATTTCCGGTTACAGGAAGTCCTGCTTTTGATTATTAAACACTATTTCAATCGGAAATTCTCCAGATGAATTGTTAAAAATGATAGTATAAAATAATTTGTTTTCATTCTGAAAATGCACGTATGGCCCTAACAC
>DINC01000204.1:0-4125 GCA_002425885.1 Spirochaetia bacterium UBA5550
TCACTCCTGCGGCGGCTGAACACCCTCCCGGCAGATATCAAGCCGGGTCCCTGCGGTCAGCACGGGAAAACCAGCATCGGCAGTGGAATCTATCTATGATAAATATGATTGTGAAGGAATTACTTTATGGCTTAATAATTGTATCAATCCGGATAATCATAAAGAAATCAAAATCAGCTACAGTAAATTCCTTTTTTTCGGTGAATTAACTGTAAAGGGGATAGATTCAAGGGTCTGCATTCAATAAGACTGAAAAGTTTTTAATATAAATCCGTTTTACCGGAGAGCGACCCTCTCCGGTTTTTTATTATTTAAATTTCTGGTTTATCATTTTGCTTTTTAATTAAAAAACTGTTGCCGATTAAAATATATGACATTACAAGTTAATAACAGATTATGAATTCATTAAACAGCCCGAATATTGTTATTATTGATCATAGAAAATTACTCAGGAGAGCAAAATCTCTTTTCAGAAAGAGCAGGCTCCATGAGGCAATAAGCATTCTGATGAAACTTAAGCATCATGGATATAATAATGATGAGGTAAATCTTCTGGTAGCAAGATCTTATGATAAACTTGCATACCTGACTTCAGAAGCTGAATATGAGGATACAGCCCTTGAAAAATACGAGGAGCTTATCAGGTACACCGGAAGCAGAAGATACAGAAAACGTGCAATAAAACTCCGCAACAGTTTTTCGAAAAGAATATCCTCTCTGAATGAAAGTGAACAGAAAGCATGCAGCAGGGCTGTTGAAATGAAAAGCAGCCTCCCTAAATCACCTAAAGCCTGGTTTATGCTTGGAGCGAATTTTCCTGTCAGGAAAGATCCGATGTTTGTAATCAATGCATATAAAAATGCGGTACGCCTCAATGAAAACTATATTCTTGCGCTGTTCAGGATCGGTTATCTTTACCAGTATTATCTCCAGGATAATGAAACAGCCAGAAGCTTTTATTTAAAGATGATAAAAATCCCCCCTTATGAGGATGTTGTTGAACCTGAAGCTTTAAACGTAAAAACAATTCTTGAAGGGTGCAATGAACTATCTGATATTTATCTTCAGAAAGGTGATATGAAAAAAGTAATCTCAGTATATGATCATGCGTTAAAAATCTACAAAGCATATTCTGATATATCCTCTCTTCATGATATAAAGAGAATTACTAAAAATTCATACCATGCTGCTTTATCACTTGATAATCTTCCTGCGCTCAAAAAACATGTTATAAGCAGGTTTAATATCGATTGTGACTCTATCCTGACTGAACTCGGAATTAACTGAAAATATATGAAACTTTTTGTAAAACCGCGCAGAGCAGCAACTGTTGCTCTAATCAGAAATTCTATCAAAGAAACCGGGATTGAAGTGCTTCTCATGAAAAGGCACATGAATGACAGGTTCCTCCCCGGCTATCATGTTTTTCCCGGAGGCGGAGTGGATGAAAGTGATACTCCGCAGAAGCCTGTTTCTGATGAGCATCTTAACGGAATGAAATTCTTCTCAGACGAAGATAAAATGAATTATTTTACACATGTAATCTGCGCAATACGGGAAACTTTTGAAGAATCAGGAATACTCCTTGCTGATGCCGGTGATGGATATTTTTCTATGAATAATCCGGAGACTCATGACAGGTTTGACTCCTACCGGAAAATGATTTTTAAAGGTGAACTGGATATGATTGAACTGATTAAAAGGGAAAATCTCGTTCCGTCATTTAAAAATATTCATTACCTCACAAGGTGGATCACTCCGCCATACTCGCCTATAAGGTATGATACAAGGTTTTTTGTAGCACTCTCACCTGATGAGCAGAATACCTGTCATGACGGTGATGAGCTTGTAACTGCTGAATGGCTTAATCCGGTTAGAGCATTATCAATGTATAAAAAGGGTGAAATGAAGCTTGTGACTCCAACTGTAAGTACCCTTGAATTTCTTTCAGGATTTGAAACTGCCGTGGAAGTTATTGATCACCTGGTTGCTGAAAAAGTCAGTTCACCGGCGAGATCTTTCTGAAAATATTTTACAACGCTTTTACTGTCATTGAATTTCCCGAACAGCACCATAAGCTTTGTAACCGCAGCCTCAGTTGTAAGGTCTGCACCGCTTATAACTCCTGCTTTGATGAGCCCCACACCTGTGCTGTACCTCTCCATCACAACATTACCTGAAATACATTGAGTCACATTAACAATAACAATGCCCTTCTTTACGGCATCTGTGAGGAGCTTAAGAAACCAGGTCTCAAGCGGAGCATTCCCCGATCCGTAAGTCTCCATTACAACACCTTTCAGTCCGGGTATGTTCAGTACAGCTTCAACGACGTTACTGCTCATGCCCGGGAAAATTTTGAATATCACTATATTCGTATCAAGAGTCCGGTTCACAACAAGTTTACTGCTGCTATTGTTTTTACGGATTATACTGCTGTTGTAATTGATGGTTATGCCTGCTTCAGCAAGCGGAGGGAGATTCGGCGACTCAAATGCATTGAAGTGTTCAGCGCTTCTTTTTATTGTTCTGTTGCCGCGGCACAGGTTGAATTCAAAGTATATGCAGACTTCCGGGACAGCGGATTTACCATTGATTTTTGCAGCAGCGATTTCAATTGATGATATAAGATTCTCACGGCCGTCAGTACGGAGCATATTAATGGGGAGCTGCGAACCTGTGAGTATCACAGGTTTCGAGAGCCCCTGCAGCATAAAACTCAGGGCTGATGCAGTATAGGACATTGTATCTGTCCCGTGAAGAATTACAAATCCGTCGTGACTGGCATAATTATCTTCAATAATATCAGCAAGTCTGAGCCATACTTCAGGTGATATAGCTGAAGAATCTATCGGAGTTTCAAATTCAATTGATGAGAGATTGAAGCCGAACCTTGAGAGTTCAGGGACCTCATCAAGAAGTCCCTGAAAACTGTATGGCTTATAGGCGCCACGGGAATCTTTGATCATCCCGATAGTACCGCCTGTATAGATTATGAGTACAGATCTTTTATCCTTACCCATAAAAATCCGTCATTACGCGATTCCGAGATAAGCTTTTTTGACATCATCATTGTTGAGGAGATCACTACCTGTCCCTTCGAGCACGATGTTCCCTGTCTCCATGACGTAACCGTAGTCAGCAATTTCAAGGGCAGCCTTTGCATTCTGCTCAATGAGAAGTATGGTAACACCAAGTTTATTGATGTTCTGAATTATTTCGAATATACTTTTAACAATAAGCGGGGCAAGTCCAAGAGAGGGTTCATCCATCATAAGAAGTTTAGGTTTGCTCATGAGAGCCCTCCCTACAGCAAGCATCTGCTGCTCTCCGCCGGAGAATGTACCGGCTTTCTGTTTAATCCTTTCCTTCAGTCTGGGGAATAATGTGAAGACATGTTCCATGTCTTCATTCACCGCTTTCCTGTCTTTATTTGAGTATGCGCCAAGCACCAGGTTTTCATATACAGTGAGATTGGCAAAAACTTTTCTCCCTTCAGGAACAAGGACAATGCCGCTCTTCACTACATCAAGAGTCTTTTTGCCTGTTATTTCAGTGTTATTATAATGTATTGTACCGGAGGCAGTCTTAATTAATCCTGTAACAGAACGTAGTGTGGTGCTTTTCCCCGCACCGTTTGCGCCGATAAGTGTAATAATTTTACCTTCAGGTACATTTATATCGATCCCTTTCAGGGCTTTAATTCCGCCGTAATTTACATGGAGATCCTTTATCTTAAGCATCAGTTTACCCCCAGATAGGCTTCAATTACTTTCGGATTATTCTGGATATGTTCCGGATTTCCTTCTGCAATTGTAATTCCGTGATCAAGCACATAGATTCTTTCGCAGACACCCATAACAACCTGCATTGTGTGCTCAATGAGGAGTATTGTAAGATCAAACCGGTCTCTTATGTCATGAATAAAATGCATAAGCTCAATGGATTCCTGCGGATTCATTCCCGCAGCAGGTTCATCAAGAAGGAGCACCCGTGGATTGGTTGCCAGAGCCCTTGCTATCTCAAGCCGCCTCTGTTTTCCGTAGGGGAGTGAAAATGCTTTTTCATGTATTACATCATCCAGGCCGATATCTTTCAGCAGGTTCATGGATTTTTCAATCATAT
>DINC01000204.1:4134-6635 GCA_002425885.1 Spirochaetia bacterium UBA5550
TATGCTTCTCTTCTCTTCTGTATCTCGGTGTACGGAGTACTGATGATAAGAGAGGAGATTTAAGACGGAGGTGGTTACCAACAAGAACATTTTCAAGAACAGTCATCTGTTTGAAAAGTTTAATGTTTTGAAAAGTCCGTGCTATTCCGAGACGTGTTACCTCGTATGGCCGGTATGTTGTAATATCTTCATTTTTATAAAAGATAGAACCCTGTGTGGGAGTGTACTGCCCTGTAATCATATTGAACGCTGTAGTCTTACCTGCCCCGTTCGGACCGATAAGCCCTACTATTTCATTCTGCTTTAATTCAAGATTGAAGTTCGACACAGCGACAAGCCCGCCGAACTTCATTGTTATATTGTCAGTTCTCAGTATATACATGATTATTCACCCTCAACAGTATCTTTCAGAGCTTTTTTCTTTCTGAAAAGGAAATCCCAGCTGAGTTCTCTATTACCCATTAACCCTCTCTGGAAAAAGAGAATAACAATCATGAGCATGATTGAGAATATAACCATCCTGAGTCCCGGGATGGCATTGATACTGAATAGCCCGAAATTCATAGGCCCGTCCAAAAACCTGAGATATTCCATCAGAACTGTTATAACAATAGCAGAAATAACAGAGCCGCTTATACTCCCCATACCGCCGAGAACAACTACAAGCAGTATATTGAAAGTAAGCATAAACCTGAACATCAGAGGATCTATGGTTCCCATAAGGTGAGCGAGAAGCCCGCCGCCAACTCCAGCCATGAATGAACCGATTGTAAAAGAGAGTATTTTGTGTCTGAATAAATTTATCCCCATGGTTTCGGCCGCAACTTCATCTTCACGTATTGCGATGAAGGCCCTCCCGTAACTCCCCTTAAAAAGATAAACCATAAAGAGAATAGAAACGAAAGCAACTCCCCATGACCACCATATAGATGTGTATGGCGGAAGCCCTTTAAGTCCAAGGGGCCCGTTTGTAATACTCTGGGTATTTGTGAATATGATTCTTATTATCTCGGCAAATCCCAATGTTGCAATTGCAAGATAATCATCTCTCAGCTTTAATACAGGGGCGCCGATTAAAAAACCGACCAGAGCTGCAGATGCACCACCCATCATTAATGCAGGAAGGAAACTCCACTCTGTATTTGCAAGCCATGGAACTATAGGCTCAAGGAAGAAATTCATCTCTTTAAGCTCAGGAGGCATTGTAAGCAGAGCTGTTGTATAAGCGCCAACTGCCATAAATCCTGCGTGCCCCAATGAAAAAAGCCCGGTGAATCCGTAAATAAGATTAAGGCTTAAGCCGAGTGTTATATAAATGCCGCACAGATTGACAATACGGAGCTGGTATGAGTCAAATATAATTGTAAAAAGATACAATAAGCAAGCCGAAAAAATGAGCGCGGCTATTGTCAGTATTTTTCTTTTTTTCTGTTCCCTTTCCATCTTAAACCTTCTCAGTCAGGTTCTCCCCCATTAAACCGCTCGGTTTGACAAGGAGAATTATAATAAGTAGAATAAAAGCAAAAGCATCTCTGTAGCCTGAAAGCGACGGCATAAAAGCAACTGTCATTATTTCAATGAACCCGATGACAAGACCGCCGATAACAGCACCTGTTATATTTCCGATCCCGCCAACAACAGCAGCAATAAAGCATTTAAGACCGGGCATAAGTCCCATCAAAGGATAGAGCTGAGGGTATTTCATCCCCCACATAATTCCCCCCACTGCTGCAAGGAGTGAACCGAGTCCGAATGTGTATGATATTATCCTGTCAACATCAATAGCCATGAGCCTTGCTGTTTCGTGATCTTTTGAAAGGGCCCGCATTGCCATCCCGGTTTTTGTGAAGTTAACAAGATACATCAGAAAGAAGAGGCACACGAATGCAATTGCCGGGATGAAAAAGTTTACGCTTACGATTGAAATGTTTCCGAAAACAATAACCTGACCAAAAAGATCAGGGATAGGAAATGCCTTCTGAACTCCGCCAAAAACAACAACTCCGAGACTTTCTATTAAAAATGAAACACCTATTGCTGATATGAGCACTGAAACTTTCGGAGAATCTCTGAGCGGTTTATATGCGACTTTTTCTATTGACATACCGAGTACGGCAGTGATCCCGATGGCTACGATAAATCCGACCCACCATGGCATCAGGAATGTTGTCAGGGCATAAAATGCAAAATACCCGCCAAGCATAAAAATATCGCCGTGGGCGAAATTTATAAGCCTCAGGATACCGTAAACCATTGTATAGCCTATGGCGATGAGAGCGTATAAACTACCCAGGGAGAGCGCATTTGAAAAGTGTTGGAGAAAGATTTCAAAGCTCATTTAAAACTCCAGGGGGAAAATTATGAGTATAAAAAATTAAAACCTTAAGAATCCTCTATCCCGACTTTCATATGTCAAGAATATTATTCACACTACGAAGATATGGTTCTCAGGATTTTTTAATGATAATATAATGGAGTGTTTTTTCAATTTTTTATACCAG
>DINC01000204.1:6645-9231 GCA_002425885.1 Spirochaetia bacterium UBA5550
ACCTTATTTAGACTAACACAATTCAGGAGGGAGTAATGAAATTTAAAACAGAAGATGGAGGCTGGAATCCTTATATCGCCGGAGCCCTGACAGGTGTTCTGGCTATAGTTTCAGTATATTTAACAACAGTGATACTTGGTAAAACAAACTACCTGGGTGCATCAACCACTTTTGTCAGGGCAGCGGCATACATCGAACAGATTTTTGCATCAGAATATGTTGCCCAGAATATCTATTTCTCTGCAACAAAGATCCGGGTAGACTGGCAATTTATGGTCATTGCGGGAATTTTTATAGGATCTCTTCTCTCATCACTAACTGACAAAAGCTTCAACATCGAAAAAATTCCTCCGATCTGGCGTGAACGTTTCGGCTCTTCTTTAAAAATAAGAGCGGCAGGGGCATTCTTCGGCGGAATCATAGCAATGATTGGCGCTCGACTTGCTGACGGCTGCCCAAGCGGTCACGGACTAAGCGGAATGATGCAGTTATCGGTCAGTTCATTTGTTGCACTTGGATTGTTTTTTGCGGCAGGGGCCATTGTGGCAGGGATAGTTTTTAAACGGAGGTCATTATGACAGCAGAACAGCTATTGGGTTTGTTTACAGGAATTATCTTCGGATTTCTTCTGCAGAAAGGGAGGGTGATAAGGTTTGAAAAGCAGATCGGCGCCCTTCTTTTAAAAGATATGACTATATTTAAGTTTATGCTTTCGGCAATTCTTGTCGGTATGATAGGTATATTTGTTTTGTCAGATGCAGGGTTAATAAAATTCAGCCATAAGCCAATGAATGTCGGAGCAATTGTTATCGGGGGGGTACTTTTCGGCAGCGGATGGGCAATTATGGGTTTCTGTCCCGGCACTTCAGTTGCAGCGCTTGGGGAAGGCCGCATTCACGCTGTTTTTGCGATAATAGGCATGCTGACAGGTGCAGCTGTTTTTGCTGAACTTTATCCTTTTTTTAAATCAACTGTTATGTCATGGAAAGATTATGGTAAAATCGGCTTGCCTGAAGCTTTCGGGATCAGCCATTGGTTTATCATCCCGATTGTTTTTTGTGCAGTGTTGGCTTTGTTCTATCTTTTTGAAAAAAAGAAAATTTAATTTTAACAGACCATGGATAAAATGAAAGACCGTTCCAGTGAACGGTCTTTCATGATTTAAATAGATTGAAAAAACTTACGGCTTAACAGTTGTAAGATATCTGAATTTACCGTCTTTTACAGTTTTGATAACAGCGTCTTTAACTGCGTCGCCGTTTTCATCAAGTGTAATATTTCCTGCGGCAGCTTCGAAATTTTTTGTTTTTGCAATTTCATCTCTGATTTTCTGTCCATCAAGTGAATTTGCTTTTTCGATTGCGGCTCTTACTACGAGATATGAGTCATATCCGAGAGCTGTAACAGCAGCAGGATCTTTCTTGTATTTGTCCCTGTAAGCTTTAAGGAACTGCTCTGAAGTTTTGTTCATAGCAACTTCAGATGTGAAGAATGTGGAGAATGTAGCTCCTTCAACAGCTTTCTTTCCAACTTCGAGGAATGGATCTGTTTCCCATGTATCGCCACCGAGGAAAGCAATTTTGATACCCTGGTCTCTTGCCTGCTTGATAATAAGAGCAGACTCAGTATAGTTACCCGGTGCAAAAATTACATCCGGCTTCAGCTGGGCAATTGTTGTAACCTGAGCTGTGAAATCGTTATCGCCGGTGTTATAGTTAAAAGGTTTTGCAAGGATTGACTTATCATTTTTTGTAAGTTTAACAAATGAATCCATGAAAAACTTGGCAAGACCAACAGAATAGTCATTAGATATCTCCTGTATAACACAGGCTGTTTTAGCATTGAGTTTTGTTACTGCATAGGTAGCCATAACCTGTCCCTGGAAAGGATCAAGGAAGCATACCCTGAAATACCAGTCATTACCTTTAGTAACAAGAGGATTTGTAGCTGAACAGGCAACAGCGGGAACTTTCCCTTTAATGATAGGACCCGCAGCCATTGAAAGTGAGCTTCCCCAGCTTCCGATAATTGCAGTAACCTGATCTTTGTTTACAAGTCTTTCAGCAGCGTTAGCAGCCTCAACCTTGTCGCTTTTGTTGTCAGCAATAACAAGCTCGATTTTTTTGCCCAGAACTGTGGGAAAAAGTTCATTAGCGAGCTTAATACCTTCAACCTCGAGTTCCCCGCCGCTTGCATTGGGGCCTGTCATTGGTTCAAAAACCCCGATTTTAATAACATTTACTTCAGAAAGTTCAGGAGCTTTCTTTTTGCATCCTGTAACCATTACAGCGAAAATAAGAACAGCTGTAACCAGAAGAGCTAACTTTTTCATCTAGTACACCTTCCATTTATAAGTATATTATTACAGCAGTACTCCGGTACNNATATATGCAATGTATCTTATGCAAAGATAACTTATGCATTTTTAATACTTAAAGTCAATTGAAAATTAGCCCTGTATTCCTCAAATATGATTAATGTTTCTTTTCATGAATACGATTACGCTATTAAAACGCATAAATCCTGCCGGTAGTTCTGACTAAGAATAGCTTTAAGATAATATATTGAATTAAGGCGGAATTTTAA
>DINC01000041.1:0-2315 GCA_002425885.1 Spirochaetia bacterium UBA5550
TATAAGTGACAGGAACGCGCTGATGCTGTATAAGGTTTTCCGCATCGAAACAATTCATGATCTGGGTAAACTTGAATTCGCACGGAGGGCCGTTGCAATATGCGATGCCGCTGATAGAGGTGATTCCTCTTTTGAGGCGGAATTTGCTGAAAATTCGCTTAAGAAAAAATTTCGCAAGTTTCCTCCCTCTCTGGTTGCTGAGGGCCCGGTACATATGCTTATGGGTATTAGTGCCGGCAATGGGAAACTTCTGAAGCGTAGTCTCGGTATTTCCACAATAAGAGATCTTGCTGAAATGAAATTTGTTAAAGTAGCAAAAAAGATCGATTACAAGGAAAAATTAATTAAAAATTATCAGGAAACACCTCTGATAGAACTCCCGGAATCTCCGGTGTATGCTCTGCAGGGTGTTAGTGTCAGAGATGCCGGTCACCTTAAAAAAGCTTTTGGTATTGAAACAATTCAGGATTTTGCCAATCTCAAATATTTTCATTGGGCCAAAGAGATTACAGAGGCTGCTGAAAAAGGGGGGGACATAGACAGGGAGCTTTTTAAAGATCGTCTTCTAAAGAAATATGAAACACAGGATATCAGTAAATTGCTTAAAGCACCGGTCTATTCACTTCAGGGGTTATCCAAAAATGACAGCGAGCTGATATATAGGGCATTCAAAGTTAAAACAATTAAAAATTTTGCAGAGCTGAAATACTGGAAATGGGCATGCGGGATAATGGAACTGTACATGTCTGAAACAGAGGAGCCGGAACAACCGGCTGAAAAAAAGGGGCAAAGTGTCTGGCTGAAGTTTATTCTTTTCGCGGCTATTATATTTATATTGTTATGTCTGATATATCTCCTGAGTCCCGGCCGGATTGCTGAGAAGATAAAAACTTTTACCGGAGGCGGGATTGAAAGTGATGGTGAAAGTGTGAAGGGTACCGGTGAAACATTGACAGCAATTGAAGAAAGAGATGAAAGCTCTCCAGAAATTGAACTCACAGAAATACGGAAAGATTATTATATTGTACAGCCGGGGGATTCACTTGTAACAATCAGTAAAAAATTATTCGGTACCTACAGGGAATGGCCTTCTATTTACAGTGCTAACAGGGGTATAATCAGCAATCCGAAATTAGTGTATCCCGGGCAACAGCTGAAAATTCCGGAAATAATGAGTAAGAAGGAATGATTATACATGGCAATTGCTGATCTGTTTTGCATAAAAAAGGTTCAGGCTTCAGAAACAGAGAATACTGTTTCCAGAATTTCCTGGTTTTCCTGTGATGCCAGAACATATATCTCATCATTCAGATGCAGTTCGAATGATGTGTGGTAGATATACCGGTCAGTATTATTTCTCACAACCATAAATATAGTAACCCCTTCCGGGAGAGGATATTTACCCCTGCCGTTATTAAGAAATTCTTTGTTTGTGATCAGGTACCACTTGAGATCCTGTTTCTTTCTGGAAAAAACGTCTTTTAATTTGGAGAGAAATCCGTCCCATGTAAAGTTATCTTCACCGTTGCTTTTAGTTCCAAAGGCAAGTTTTATATCTGCATTATGTATTATTTCTGATAGTTCTTCGTTAGCCTTGTTGTTAAGTATGGTATAAAGATTATCTATGCCGAAGTTATCTTTAATAAATGTGCAGAAGAGGNNCACTGAAGTGAAATCATCCATTTCAATTCCAATATATGTGGAAGGATCAAGAGCGTTCCCTTCGCGATAGTCAAAGCCTTTCTGTCCGGCTAATTTACAGTTTTTTCTGCTTGAGTCTACAAAGAGAACATCAGTCTTATCATTGCGCCATTTTTCTGCAAGCATAAGAGAGATGCTGTTGACGCCGAGTATGATTAAGTTTCTGTCACCCTTTACGAGAATTCCGAGTTTTTCAGCGATCAGTTTGGCGGAGATCCCCTGTAGAAGAACAGTGACTGATATAAGCATGAATACAAGTATTTCAAGAGTATAGGCATTACTCATACCGGATTTTTGAAGTTTAATGGCTGCAATGGATGCAACAGAAAGGGCAATAATCCCTCTGGGCCCGAGCCATGATATAAAGAGTTTTTCTCTGAAAGAGAAATCTTCATTGATTGTACTTAAAAATATAACAGGGAACCTTGCAANNGATTGATATACCTGATATTAAAATTTGCTGAAAGAATAACAAAAAGTATAGATATTACTATGCGCGTTATCTGCTCCTTAAATTTCAGGATACTCTCTTTCTCTCTATAATTCATTGTACTGAGTATGATCCCCATAATAACAACAGTAAGGAGCCCCGATTCTGGAGCTACAGCTTCGGA
>DINC01000041.1:2331-2589 GCA_002425885.1 Spirochaetia bacterium UBA5550
ATCGGAACTGATGTATGACAGGAATACAAGACCCAGGATGAAAAAACTATTGCTCGCTGGCGGTATTAACTTTGTTTTACAGACGAGATATTTTGTGATGAAACCGGATATTATACCGGAAATTATTCCTATAATAATGGCACCGGCAAAACCTGCAATTGAAAGAAAAATTTCATTTCTTGTAAGAACAAATTCCAGAGTAATAATGGCAAGTATAGCCCCGACAGCATCAATTAGTACAGATTCGCCATTAAGGAA
>DINC01000212.1:0-934 GCA_002425885.1 Spirochaetia bacterium UBA5550
TGTATCTTTCAGTATCTCTTGTAAGATCTATTATTGACTGTTTAAGAAGATTGTAGTCATTATTGCATACAACACCACAGTTATGTTTTGATATAAAACCGTCAGGATCCACATTAAGTGATAAAACCGGTGTAGCACCTATAACAGCCTGTACAAAGGTCTGTGGGAAACCTTCATACGTGGACGTATTTACAAACAAACAGGCTTCATTAAAATATTTCTGAATATCATTGAAAGGTACAAATTCTATGATTTCAATATTATCAAGGAGTGATATATCATGCTTTAACTCCTCATACTCCTTATCCCGCCCGATATTGGGGCAGATCATAATAAAATTATACCCTGGAATATCTCTGGCCAGAGAGACAAACAATCCGGGCTGCTTCATCTTATCAGCCCTGGACACCCAGAGTACATAAGGCTTTTTGGGTGTTTCTTCTACATGAGAGAAATCAAATCCGCTGTAGTATATAAATGATTCTATTCCATATTTTTCAGCAATGTACTTCTGCTGGTATGCATTCTGCGTCACAAGTTTTGCATAGCGCAAAAGCAGAGGGAAGAGTAAACATCTTCTGTTACTTGACTGGAACCTCCCCTGCACCTCCACATCTGAAGCGAACATAAAAACAAACTTCCTGCCGGTAAATGCAGATAGTACAGCCAGAATACAGGACGGCCTTGTGAGACCATGTTGAATTATTATTTCCGCACCCGATTGAAATATAACAGTTTTGAAAAAGTATAATACCCGTTTAAATATGAAATCTCCGCGTTTATACATATAATGTACATGGAGTTTTTTAAGCATCACGGGATCCATATTTCTATATGCCGGAACAAAGCTTATCGATTCAATATTGTTTTTTTTAACCAGTTCACTGGCAATGGAAAACATCTGCACAGATGCACCGCCAAAGGGCTCTTTTGA
>DINC01000212.1:970-3369 GCA_002425885.1 Spirochaetia bacterium UBA5550
ATACACCATCAATAATTATCAGAATTACAACAAATCTATTATCTAAAATCTCCTGAACAGCCTGTTATTACTACCACAGATAATATCATCAAACATAAGATAATAATTTGCTTTAATAAAAGGTAAAAAATGTTGATCTTTGATTGAAAGCTCATCCAATAATACAAGAGGAAATGTTTTTAACCTGTATTCCAGTATATCGTATTCAAAGAGATCCTTTTTACGTGCTATTTCAGCAATATCATTCCAGTTGAATTCTGTTATTGTTGAAAGCAGAAAAAGATCAAAAATATCCTTTGGTTCATCTCTCCCTATTATAGCACTTAGCTTATTGGCCAGCATATTTATCGTATTATCAAGATAATACCCGTTTTCAGATTTTACAGTTCTGCCATAATAATAAGTCCGGTCATTTACAAAGTCAACTTTCAGTATCTCTTTAATATTTATCCGCACAAAATCTTTCGAGTCTGCAACAGTCTGAAAAATGATTTTTTTTTCGTCAAATATATTGAAAATTATCCTGATGTAGTCCCTGAAAAGATTATTATCTGAAGTAAATAAATCGAGGTCATCGGAATATCTTTTTTCTGAATAAAACCTGTTAATGCAGGTTCCGCCAGTGAGATAGAAGATACTCTCACCAGCAAAAATCATATTAAGAACGTCATTCTGTACCAGATATAATTCTTTATAATCTACCGGATCCGCCATTTCAGACCTTTAATTTCAGATATTTCTCCAAGGACATTAGCCCTTACAAGCTGTCGACGGATAGATGCCCGCTCCCCCTGCCTCTCCGGAATTTTTGAAAGAAAGAACCGTACCTCGTTTTCATTAAATAATGCCCTTATATATTTGGAAGGATACCTGGAGTTGTTGAGGATTTTTGAAAAAAGAAAGAGCCTGAATCTTTCATCACCTGAATCCAGTTCTTTTTTAATATCATCTGCTGAATAACTGTAATCACCCCAGAAACAGTCCCGGATTATTTCTTCGATTAAACCGCTATCTATATTCTGTTCTGCTGACAAAAATTTCTCCTGGCTGGATGGAACTCTTAATGTTTAATTTAAATCAATATTTTATAATACACATTTTACGTGGTTTTGTCAATAATCTTCTGTTTATCTGCTCCCGTAATTTTTTTCAATCCACTTCCTGTACTCCCCGCTCCTTACGCGGCTGATCCATTCATCATTGGAGAGATACCACTCTATTGTTAAATCAAGTCCTTTATCGAAATCGAAAGCCTGCTTCCAGCCAAGTTCACTCTTGATTTTATCACAATTAATAGCATATCTTCTGTCATGACCGGGTCTGTCTTTTACATATTCAATAAGGCTCTTAAAATGTTCTTTATCTTTACCGAGCTTTAATGCCATCTTTTCACAGAGAGTGTTTACAAGCCTGATATTCTCCCACTCATTTTCACCGCCTATATTGTAAGTTTCACCATCCCTCCCTTTATTTACAACTGCCCACACTGCACTGTTGTGATCGTCGACATACAACCAGTCACGAATGTTCTTTCCATCGCCATATACCGGGAGTTTTTTACCATCTTTAATATTCATAACTATAACAGGGATCAGTTTCTCAGGAAACTGGTACGGCCCATAGTTGTTGGAACAGTTTGTCATGGTCACAGGGAGGCCATAAGTATGATTATATGCCATTACAATATGATCAGAGGATGCCTTTGATGCTGAGTACGGGCTTCGAGGATCATAGGGGGTTGTTTCTTGGAAAAAGCCTGTTTCTCCAAGAGAGCCGTAAACCTCATCAGTGCTCACATGGTGGAACAGAACATCCTCTCTCTCTTTCCATAAAGTTCTTGCCGCTTCAAGAAGGTTGAATGTCCCCATGATGTTGGTATTCATAAAATCAGCAGGTCCGTGTATTGAGCGATCCACATGGGATTCAGCCGCAAAGTGGATGATTGTATCGATATAGAATTTTTCCATTGCCGAATTAACATCATCGCTGCTGCATATATCTCCATGTACAAAAAAATATCTGCTGCCGCCGAATTCGCTGTTAATATCATTAAGGCTTTCGGCATTACCTGCATAGGTCAGCTTGTCAAAGTTTATAATCTTCCCTGTGAAATCTGTTTTTTTAAATATGTACCGGATGAAGTTTGATCCGATAAACCCGGCACCGCCGGTAACAAGAATGTTTTCAAGTTTACGCATTACTTCTCCCTTATTGTAATAATTATTGTCTATTATAAACTAAACTCAATTTTACACAGATGGACACAGATTCACACGGATTATTTTTTAGTCTAACTCAAATATCTGTGTTTATCATTTCTATCTATGTAAAGCTGTGTCTAATTCTTTATAAATTATCAATCATTCCTGATCCGCTTTATCTCAACCTTCTGATTACCG
>DINC01000094.1:0-1523 GCA_002425885.1 Spirochaetia bacterium UBA5550
GAAAAGATTTTTGTTAATATTAATTCTTCTTTTAGAGACTTCAGTTTTCTTCTCATGTTCAGATGGGGGAGGGGAAGCACCCGCTTTTTCTTATGATTATCACACCCCGGAGGAGGTTCTCGCATTCCTTGATGAAGTAAAACTGCAATATCCTTTAATAACAGCTCTTGAAAGCGTGGGAACCGGTTTAAGCGTAGAAGGCCGCCCTATCCGCGCAATTGTGATATCTGACAATCCCGGGACTCTTGAGGGTGAACCTGCAATCCGCCTCACCGGCGGAATTCACGGTAGCGAAATGATCTCCGTGGAACTGATGATCAGATTTATTGAATATCTTACATATAATTATAGCAGAGATTCAGAAGTGAAAGATCTTGTGGATAGCAGATATATTGTTATTATTCCTGTGCTTAATCCTGACGGGCTTGCTGCAAAAAGAAGGTACAACAGCAGAGGTGTTGACCTGAACAGAAATTTTTCATTTGCATGGGAATACGATGCGGGGGGCGCACACGGGAGTTCGGCTCTTTCGGAGCCTGAATCTCAGGCAATGGCGTCCTTCTCGCAATCAAATATTTTTCATCTGTCTGCAACTTTTCATTCCGGGGCAGTGCTTTTGAATATGCCCTTTGATTATGATGGTGAGAAAGATGGAGTAACGCCTGTTGAGAATACCCTGGTAAGATCTTTCGGTAAAGCATATACTATGGCAGGAACGTTTCTTGATAATCCGGATCTTTACCAGTCTGTTTACATGGAGGATGGTGTTATAAATGGGGGGAACTGGTACGAAATTTCCGGATCACTTCAGGACTGGAGCTATAAAGAAACAGGATGCCTCGACATGACAATAGAGGTGGCGCGCCGTAATCCCTTAACAGAGGCGGGTGTTCAGCAGGTTTTTGAATATAACAGGGAATCGCTCATGGCATATATTAAAAAAGCCGGTTACGGGGTACATGGGCGTGTTATCTCTACCTCTGAGCCGGATGGCGTAAAAGATGTTGAGATAACCGTAGTTTATAATAACGGTGCCGGTGATACAGGGGATATAGTTGTGAAAACAGATTCAAAAGGTTACTATCACAGAATACTGCTGCAAGGGGACTATAAAATAATTTTCAGTAAGTCCGGATATTCAGATAAAATAATTTCAGGAGTGCCAGTTGAAACAGATTCAAGTCTGACTGAAAAGAATGTTACACTTGAAACTCCGTAATTTCAGTCAATTAATTTCACGGCACCAACACGAAGCCTTCCCGAAGCCAATACGAAGGTAACATGAATCAATAATAAATAAAAAAGCCGGTTAATCCGGCTTTTTCGCGTCATCCTCTTTTGGGGCTGGTTCCCGTGTGACTTGAAGTTTTTTAATTTGTATTGAATCTTCATCAAACAGATCCTGAAAAACTGTTTTGTTGCCATTTTTAAGTACTACTTTATCTATGGAAATTCTTGCATTTTTTATACTAAATGCGAGATACCCGCCATTCTGTTTTTCATTTAAAGATACGGACATCGTT
>DINC01000094.1:1603-1769 GCA_002425885.1 Spirochaetia bacterium UBA5550
TGTTCTCTTTAAAAATAATATTATAGTTATTCATCGTACCATATTTGATTTTACACTTTGAAGATTCAATTTCCTGAATAAATGTATTGTTCTTTGTTGCCAGTGGCTTACTTTTATCAATTCTGTCTGAATAAATTAAAGAAACTTGATTTATGCCCCAGTAGTT
>DINC01000094.1:1862-2150 GCA_002425885.1 Spirochaetia bacterium UBA5550
ACGCATAAAATTTAAAAAGCCACCCTTTACCTTCATCTACTATGATAAATGGTATAATAAATTCTACAGGAGAATCAAAACGTTCAAAAAGCATTGCATCGATTTCAAGTGATGTGTAAGAAGAAAATGGCTTTAATGACTGTAGCGAATTGAAGTTAGTAAATTCGTAGTAATTCCAGGGATTAACACGTCCTGATGTGGTTGTTGCCAAAGAATTGACAACAACCCATGAACTTCCGAACTTTTTCCAGTTTTTTTCTTTAGGAAAAGAAGGATTTGAAAATATGA
>DINC01000094.1:2165-10327 GCA_002425885.1 Spirochaetia bacterium UBA5550
TATCCAATATTTGCTTTTATTTTTTTCCGAGACCAGTTATTCTAAGTGTCTGTGTTGCTCCTTCTGCTAAAGTATAAGATGTATATCCATCATTTATTTCTATTTCGTATTCTTGAGGTGTTGCTGCTGTATCAAGACATTCTCCTTTTCCAGTTTCAAGTGTTACAATTTTCTGTTCACTTGTATCATTATTTGGAACTGTTTCATCCCATCTTGCATTCGCAACAGAGTTTTCATCAACCCATCTTATATCCTGTAACTCTGTACCTGATTCATTCTGCCAGGTAACTGCGGCATCAAAATTATCATCCTCACCACATCCAGGCATCCCCATCGCTGCAACAGCAATCATTGAAACAAGAATAAGTTTTTTCATCTTTGAGTCCTCCATAAATATATGTTTTCTCTTAATTTTCTTAACAGTCAAAGGCTGTTTTGTTAAATGTAATTATTTAAGGGGAAGAGTCAAGTCTTTTCCCGTATAAGCACCATTCCCAAGGGGGAAACTCAAGTTGTTAAAGCAGACTTCTCCCAGCTGCTCTCCCTGATGAAAAAGCCCACTGAATATTGTAGCCCCCTGTGTCACCATCAACATCTATAACTTCACCTGCGAAGTAGAGGCCCCTGACTATTTTAGATTCCATGGTTTTACGGTCAATCTCATCACGGCTTACTCCGCCGGCTGTTGCCATTGCAGTACGGAAGTCGCCCTTCTCTTTAATTTCAAAGGGGAATGCATTGATAAGATTAATTATCCGGCTCCTCTCTGCTCTGGAGATTTCACCGGCTTTTTTTAACGGGTCAACCGATGCGTAGGCAAGCAGTGCATCTATAACTCTTTCAGGCATTTCAAATATCTTTAATATATTGCGGATCGATTTTTTCCCCTCGTTTTTTAATGCTTCAGGGAGGAGAGATTCAATTTCCTGCATACTTTTATCTGTGAGGGAGATTGTGATGCTGTCTCCACTTCTTGCGTATCTGCTGAGGTCAAGTATCCCTGGTCCTGATAGGCCTTTTGGTGTGAAGAGAATATCTCCCCTGGCGGATATAATTTTTTTGTCATCACGGGCCAGTGTTACCCGGCTCTCTTTGATGGATATTCCGGATAGTTCCCCCAGTGTGTAGTCTTTAATATAGAGGGGAGTCAGTGCAGGGGTAATCTCTGTAATACTGTGGCCCAGAGATGCAGCAAGTCTGAATCCGTCGCCTGATGAACCTGTTGCAGGGTATGAACTCCCCCCTGCTGCAATTACGAATTTTTCTGCTGTATAAATTCCGCTCCCGGCAGAAAGAATAAACTCCGGCCCATTATGTGAGATACTTCTCACCTGAGCATTATATTTTATCTCAACAGAATTGTCCCTGCATAATTTCAGCAGCAGTGAAAGTATATCCTCTCCCTTCATGCTTGCGGGGAATACTTTGCCGTCATCCCGTGCAACAGTTTTTATTCCATGAGATTCAAAGAATTCAATAAGCTGAATGTTTGTAAAAGCGGAGAGTGCAGGTTTTACAAAGTTTGCTGTATCGCCGTAATGTTTTAAAAATTCCGGAATGCTTCCCGTGTGTGTGAAGTTGCACTGCCCGGAACCTGAGAGCAGAAGCTTTTTCCCGGCGCTGGAGTTTTTTTCAAGGATAAGAATTTTCTTTCCGGCTGACGAAGCATTAATTGCACAGAATAGTCCGGCAGGGCCTGTTCCTGTTATAATTGTATCATACCTGTTATTCATTTATAGATATATATGTGAGGGGGATTATTTCAGCAGAACCGTGACACCGGTTATAAAGGCTGTAACCAGGGTTAGCCCCAGACCTGTGAACCACATCATCATTGTGAAGCGTTTATCCACGCTTTTATGAATTTCTTCGAAGCGTCTGTCCATTTGCTCGAAACGCTTGTCTACCTGATCGAAGCGCCTGTCAACCTGTTCAAATCTTTTATCTACCTGCTCAAACTGTTTGCCGTTGAAATTAAGAGTCTGGAGTATAAGATCTCTCTGGTTTTTCAACTCCTCTTCTACACGGACAATCCTTTCCCGTATCTCTATTTCAAAATCGCGGGAATATGATTTTGATTTTCCCCCTCCGCGTATGGCGGGAAATTTTTCTACAAGGTATTCACCTATCTGCTCAAGGTGTTCTTTTGTAAGTTTTGCAGCCATTATTGTCATCCCTGTCTCCTGAAAATATTACATTTATACTATTGCTGTCAAGTAATCTTAAAAATTAATACGATTTGAATTGCCGGTTATTAAAAAATTTTTAAAGAATTACCGGAAATATTTTAAGAGGGGATGATTCAATTAAACCCGTTTATGCTGTATTTAATTTCTTGTAATTATTCAGCAGTTAATTTATATTAAAGCATCTAACGATTGAATTATTTCTTTTTTGTCTTTGCGGTGAGCGGCCTTCACTCTCTGATGCTCGTCCGCAATGAAATGGTTTAAATGATTCGTTATTTGCTATAATTAAAAATTACTTCCGGAGGAGTATATGAAGCCTTCAATCCGTTTCAGCATCGCGGTTTTAGCAATTATTCTCGTAATGCCTGCAGCACTCTCTGCGATGAGTGTTAAATTTTTTCTTGGCCAGGTTTCTCTCGTCAGAAGCGGGAAATCTCTGTCTGTTAAAGTGGGCGATATCGTCGGGAATGGGGATATTATAAAAACAGGTAAAGGAGCCATAGTTGAGCTTGCACTTGATGAGAATAGTACAATTACAGTTCAGGCTCAATCAACAGTTCAGATAGGGAGTAAAAATCTTAAAGATTCAGACGGAATTTTAGTTGTTTCCGGTGAAGTTAAGGGAAAATTCGGTAAGCTGAAAAAGGGTGAATATAAAATCGGGAGCCCAACCACTGTATGCGGTGTGCGGGGTACTGAATTTGATGTGGCCGTGAGTAAAGGGGGGGACACGTATGTTGTTCTTAATGAAGGGAGCCTCGCGGTTCGTAATCCGTACAAAAGTGTTGATCTTAAAGAGGGCTCATCTCTTGAAGCTGATGTGGCATCTGAACCTGTATCAGGAAAAATCAGGGTTAAGAGCGACGCATGGGAGAATATGAGAAACGAGAACATTGAAGAGAACCTCGATGACAGAGCGGACAAGTATGAGAGCTACATGGATAATTTTGAGGGTGATGCAGCTGAAGATGCAGAGGAGATCAAATCCCTGAGAGATGAAACAAAAAAAGCAAAAACAAAAGATGACCTTGAAAAGTCAGGCGAAAAGATTGCCGCTGCGGACTCGGAGCTTGAAGACAGCATGATGATGAATGAAGCATCTCTTAATAACATGAACAGTCTTTCGGATGAATATAAAGGGAGTGATGCAGCCGGCCGTTTTAAAAGCGCTGTTAAAAAAGGTAATGCAGTGCTCCAGCAGCAGATAAAAAACAGACAGGCAATAGATAAAGTCAAGGCTGAATATAAAGAGGCTTATGATAAAATAATGAAAAAGTTTCAGGACGATAAAAGCAACATCCGTAAAAGTCTTGATGAGTTTAAGAAAAGTCAGCAGGAGGGGACGGAATAATCTGTTTTGGGGTTGTCTAAAAAGTCATTCCCGCGCAGGCGGGAATCCATTCTAACACCATATATACGGTATACGCCAATGGATTCCGGCTCTAAAGGCCGGAATGACACTATTCTATACAGAATACATTCTTTTTAGACAGCCCCTGGCCGTCAGGCCGGGGTGAGGTCTCTTACCTTATAATCTTTCTGCTGAATGATGAATCAACAAACCCCTGGTGTTCCACAAGTTCCGTATCCTCCATCTCCTGCCTGAATCTCAGAACATTAAGCATAAATATCTCAAGCTTGCTGATGATATTCGGCGGGAGTACCGCACCGTCAACTTCAAGAGACATTACAGGGTAATTCCTCTCCCTGCTCCATGGTGTAATAAGCCCTTCTATTACGCGTCCTATTAGACAGGCAAAGGGTGAAATGTTGATAACACCAGAGTAGTCATGCATCATCGCAGTTGAAGCTGCTCCGCTTGAAATTGAAATTTCTGAATCAAGCTCGCATGTTACAAAATGCTCATGTGCGTTACCCATGATCTCATCCATGTTATGCGGAGTATGAGGTATAAGCCCGGTAGCGGAGAGGGCCGCTTTTACTTTATGGTCCACTTTACTTTTCCATATAGATTCAATCCTGAATAGAATTCTCTCCCTCAGTTCTTTTGAGAACGGTTTTTTATACCACGGCAGCAGCCTGTATTTCTTCATTATTTCATGGTAGCGGACAAAATCAGTGTAGTATAACCACTCAGTAATACCTGAAACTTTTGCAATGATTCCCCGCTTGCTCATGAGGCGTACAAGTTCATCAACAGCAAAGTCATCGCGGCGGACGTATATCTCTCCTACTATGAGAACTTTCGGTGTCTCCTCCACTTTTCTTTTCAGAGGGATCTTCGCAATTTCAGCAGCGATCCTTTCAAGTGCGGGTATCGATTTTTTTATATCCTTCTCTGCGATTGTACCCAGCTCATGCCATAGCTCGTCATATTTGGCTATTGCTGCGGCAGGATCAACAGCGCATGTGCGGAGAGATGTTTCGATATCTTTCATGTAATCCGCTATTACGAGGCCCCACCATGCGTTTTGTGAAAAATTCGGGCCCATTTCATTATAAGAGTTTTCCGAATCCAGTGTAATAACAGCGACATTCTCAAGTCCCATGTCCCTGAAAAGGTTTTCGTAGAATACAAAGTACTGACCTGTACGGCAGGGCCCTGTTGTAGTGGGGACGAACAGCAGGTAAATTTCATCTTTCCTGTATTTTTCAGATTCAAGGTACTTCAGTGCGCTTCCAAGAACAAGCTGCGACGGGAGACATTCTTTCCCGGACATGTAGCTCCTTGCTGTCTGAAGTGTGTAAATGTCAGGTAGAGGCATGGCGTCCGCATTGATCCCAATCCCTCTAAGTGACGATGCAAGGAGTTCAGATGAGAGACGTCCCATATTTGAAAGCAGAAGTTTTACCCTGGGATTGCCGAAGATATCTATTTTCCTGTTATTGGCTGTATCAAAGAGATGAATTTTATCTTTTCCATTATTTATAAATCTCAGTCCGTTATCGTATCTCTCTTCATCTTTACCGCTGTATTTCAGCCTGTATCCTTCGATAATGTCGAGAAAAGCTTCCACTCGTGTATCTATCCCCGCGTCTGCTGAATGTGAATCGAGTTCCAGAATCAGGAATGGTTTTGTGCCCATCATCCACTTGATGTAATGCAGCATGAATGAGTCAGGTGCGCATGAGAAGTTTGAAATAAATGTGATGAATATATTATCCTCGTCTTTCAGGAGAGAGGCGGCTTTCATGTCCTGCTGGCCATAGTACCAGTACATGTTGCTGAATATATCCGAGCCTTCAAAGGGGAGCATGTCAAATGGTATAATGGAGTATCCCCGGCTTGCGAATTTTTTCGGTATACCCATGTTCGCGTCTTTTGTAAAGGAGTTGTACGGCCTTCCGAGAAGCGCAATCACAGGATGATCTGATTTACGTGCTCTTTCAAGAGCTTCTTTCCCCATTTCCCTGTAACGGTCGAAAAACTCATGTTGTTTTTTGTAGGCTATTTTGAAGGCGCGATCAATTTCATATGTTGAAACGCCAAGCTGCGGTGCCATTTCCATGAATCCTTGAAGGGCCTTTTCCGTGCCGTATTTGAATGTGACAACAGGTGAAAGCAGACGGTTGTCATCCACCTCTGTGAATGCTTTTTTGATGTAGTACGGGAGGCTCTGTGTTATGGGGCAGAAGTTCGCATGAACATCCTCCTCATAGCTTGGCATATCCCTGAAATGCGGAACAAAGATAAAATCAGCTCCGGAGTTTATTATGCTCTGCACTGCGCCGTGGGCAATCTCCGCAGGGAAACAGTAGGCGCTTTCAACCCGGGCGACCCCCTCCTGCAGAATCTCCTCAGAAAGCTTTACTTCAATACCCAGTGAATGGAAGAACCATGAGTAGAATGGCCAGAGTGTATATACAGAGAAAGCTTTTGGAATCCCTACAACATAATCTTTTTTCTTTTCGAAAGATTCAGGGGGAGGAGCCATCTCTTTAAACATCAGCTCATCGCGTGCGTCAATATAGTTGAAGACTGATGCCTCATCGATCTCTTTTTTCCTGCGTGAGTTGGCGTACTTGTTGCAGCGGCCTCCGAACATATAACTATGGCCGTTAACATTGAGTACGCGGATGGAACAGTAGTTGTCGCATGCGCGGCACTTGAATTCTCTTTCATATATAATTTCAGTATTGAGAATCTGCTCAAGGTCAAATGAGCCTTTTTCAAGGAACCCGTCAGCAATTTTCTGTTTTGCGAGTATCCCCACTCCGAATGCTCCCAGGAGTTCCGGGCTCGGCGGTACTGTTATGTCCTTATCGAGAAGCATGGAGAAAGCCAGAGGCACAGCCTTGTTTTTCGCAACGCCCCCCTGTAAAACTATATTCTGCCCGATAGTCCTGTTCCCCACAACCCTGTTGAGGTAGTTGGAAACAATGGATGTGATGATACCTGCTGTTATATCCTCCCGGGTTGCTCCGTACTGAATTGCTTTTCTTATGTCGGAGTTGATGAACGCCGAACAGTGCTCTCCGAATTTAAGAGGGGAATCGGCCTGAAGCGCTATGTCTCCAATCTGCCGCACGTCCGTAATATTCAGGTCGCCTGATGCTGATTCCTCAAGGAATGAACCTGTACCTGCAGAACATGCCTCATTCATCGCGTAGTCAATGGGTACCATGTTTTTGAGATACACATATTTTGCGTCCTGGCCGCCGATTTCAAATATTGTGTCGATATCCTGTTTGAAATATGTTGTGCCTGTTGCATGGGCAATGATCTCATTGTATACAGCTGGTGTTTCCATAAAAACGCCGAGGATCTCCCTTGATGAACCGGTGGTTGCAGCAACAGAAACTTTTATGCCTGTACCCCCTGTCTGCTCCTTAACCTGTATAAGCACCTCTTCAATACATTTTTTCAGGGCCTTTACAGGGTCGCCGTGAGTTCTGCCGTAATAGTCTGCAACGATCTCATCTGTTTCTATGTCAATGAGAGCAACTTTTGTCGTGGTTGATCCGCCGTCAATTCCGAGGATATATTCCCCTCCGGGCTTAATTTTTCCCCTGAGAGGCTCGATGTATTTTACTCTGCCAAGGGCGCTTGAGAGAGATTTGTATCTCCCGAAACCTATATCATGTTTCTTGAAAAACATATCGATCCTGGGGACTTCATTCCCTGACCTTGCAGCAAGGAGAGCAGCGCCGAATGCCTCAAAGTATGTTGCCTGTTCAGGAATAATAAGTTTTAGTTCCGGGAGTTTCTCTTTTATGAATTTAATCATGTGGCTGTTTCTGGTAACGCCACCTGTTAAAAGAACTGTACCTTTTTCAATCCTGGCCCGTTTAAGGAAGTCAGCCACCTTCGTTGCCATTACATCACTCAGAGAGAGTACAATATCATCCTTTGTGGCCTCCCCCTTGTTGAGCTTGTGTGTACAGTCGCTCTTCATAAATACTGAGCATCGCGAAGAGAGAGGGTGAGGCTTTGCTGTATCAGGGACATTGAATATATCATTGAGTTTCATGTCCATACGGCCCAGCTGCTGTTTAAAGAATTCACCTGTGCCTGAGGCGCATTTGTTTCCGGAAAAACTTGTTATTATCTTTCCGTTATTATCTATTGTATAAACAACGAAGTTCTCCCCGCCAAGAGAGACAACAGCGTCTGTTTCAATTTCCAGTTCTCTCAGTGTCTCTTCAACACAGATCGATTCAATAACATTATTGGCGTTTATCAGGTAGCGTCCCTCTGTTCCTGTTACAAGGAGTTTTGTCCCTGCGGGAATATCGGAGCCTGTGATAAAACTTTTCAGCGTGGTTAGAAAATCACCTTCATGTTCAATAATCCTGTGCCATAACATTTTTTCCTCATCCATCAATACTGCCTTTATGCTGGATGAACCTATATTAATGCCTAAGCTATGCATTTCTGCCTCCTGAAATAATGCGGGTAAATTTATGATGTTTAATGTTTATGTCTATCTTTTTTTGCATGAATTTAATGTGGTATTAGCATGATAGAAAATGTATCTTCACAGATAAAGAGTTTTTTGTTTAAAAAAAACT
>DINC01000191.1:0-220 GCA_002425885.1 Spirochaetia bacterium UBA5550
GCATCAGAATTTAATTCTCAAAAAAGTTAAAGATGATTTTGGATCAGGTTATATTAATGCTATCAGATTTGAAGCCAGAAAGAGCAGATGGAGTAAAAATAAATAATGTTTATTCACATCGGACATAATGTTCTTATAAGCGATCGAAAGTGTGTCGGCATTTTTAATACTGAAACATTAAAACAATCTGACGAAAACACCTGGATTTTTAATAAGATCA
>DINC01000191.1:277-5743 GCA_002425885.1 Spirochaetia bacterium UBA5550
ATAATATAACTGGTACATGGGTAAGCCCATTTACAGTTATAAAGCGTAAGTCTATAAATGAAGACGAAATAGTATGGAGTAGAGATAATGACCAAGAGTTACAGCGCAAATAATATACAGGTGTTAGAAGGTCTTGAAGCAGTAAGAAAAAGACCTGCCATGTATATAGGTTCAACAGATGTTTACGGCCTTCATCATCTTGTTTATGAGATTGTTGACAACTCAATAGATGAATCCCTTGCAGGGCATTGTGACAGCATCACAGTAACAATACATAAAGATAATTCAATTGAGGTACTGGATAACGGACGCGGAATCCCTATTGATCCTCATCCTGTTTATAAAAAATCCGCACTTGAAATAGTCCTGACCAAACTTCATGCCGGCGGAAAATTTAATAATGATTCATATAAGGTTTCAGGCGGTCTTCATGGAGTAGGTGTTTCTGTTGTTAATGCTCTTTCTAAAAACATGACAGTTGAAGTTTACAGGGATCAAAAGATATATGTACAGAGCTATAAAAAGGGTATCCCGGTTCATGATGTTAAACAGACAGGTACAACAAATCTGAGAGGAACACGAACTCATTTCTGGCCGGATGAAGAGATATTCGAAACAACAGAATATAATTTTGATACTCTTTCTAAAAGATTAAGAGAACTGGCATTTCTTAATGCGGGGATTCGCATTGAGCTCAGGGATGAAAGAGATATCAAAGATAAGGTAGCAAAAGAGACAGAGCATGTTTTTCAGTTCAAGGGGGGTATTGTATCTTTTGTTCAGTATCTTAATGAAAATAAAGTTTCAATACTGAAAAAGCCTGTATACTTTCACACGCTTAAAGATAATATAGATGTAGAAGTTGCTCTTCAGTATNNTAATGAGAATGTTTTTACATATGCTAATAATATAAATACCAAAGAAGGCGGAACTCATTTAATTGGTTTCAAATCGGCTTTAACAAGAGTTATTAATGATTACCTGAAAAAAGGTAAATATGACAAAAATATAACACAGCTTTCCGGAGATGACGTTAGAGAGGGCCTTGTTGCAATTATAAGCGTTAAAATACCTGAACCGCAGTTTGAAGGCCAGACCAAGATGAAACTCGGCAACAGTGAAGTAAAAGGACTTGTTGAATCAGCAACTTTTGAAAGCCTTTCTCTTTTCTTCGAAGAGAATCCTCAAGATGTTAAAAAAATTATCGATAAATGTATACTCGGTGCCAGGGCAAGAATTGCAGCTAAAAGAGCAAGAGACCTTACGAGAAGAAAAAGCGCCCTTGAATTTGATAACCTTCCAGGCAAGCTTTCAGACTGCTCAGAAAGAGATGCCTCAAAATGCGAGCTTTATCTTGTTGAGGGAGATTCAGCTGGAGGTTCGGCCAAACAGGGGAGAGATAGAAATTTTCAGGCAATTCTACCTCTGAAAGGAAAAATTCTTAATGTTGAAAAAGCCCGAATTGATAAGATTTTAGGTAATGAAGAGATCAGAACCCTGATCACTGCAATAGGTGCAGGTATAGGGGATGAGGAATTTGATATATCCAAAGCAAGATATCATAAGGTCGTAATAATGACTGACGCAGATGTTGATGGAGCGCATATCAGGACTCTTCTTCTTACATTCTTTTTCAGATATATGAGGGATCTCATTAGAAACGGATATCTTTACATCGCACAGCCCCCTCTATATGGTATAAAAATAGGGAAGGAACTCCATTATGTTTTCAGTGATGATGAAAAAGATGCCCTGCTCAATAAATTTAAAGATCAGAAGGCTGCTATACAGCGATATAAAGGTCTTGGTGAAATGAATGCTGAACAGTTATGGGATACAACAATGGATCCGCAAAAAAGAATAATGCTTCAGGTTCGTATAGATGATGATGTTGAAGCTGAACAGGTTTTTTCTGTATTGATGGGAGATGCTGTTGAACCAAGAAGAAAATTTATAGAGGATAATGCTCACAAAGTTCAGAATCTTGATTTATAGAATCAAAAATTTCAGAAATTTTAAATTTTACCGGAGTAAAAGAAGTGCCATCAAAAAAAGATAATAATGAAGAATTTACACCGCAAGTAATAAATGTAGAAATTGAAGACCAGATGAATGTTTCTTATCTGGATTATGCAATGAGCGTAATAGTAGGCAGGGCTCTTCCTGATGTCAGGGATGGTCTTAAACCTGTTCACAGACGAATTCTCTGGGCAATGGATCAGCGGGCCTGGAGAAGTGACAGGCCTTATGTTAAATCAGCTAAAATTGTCGGAGAGGTTATAGGTAATTTTCATCCTCATGGTGATTATGCTGTATATGATACAATGGTCAGGATGGCTCAGGATTTTTCCATGAGAATAACTCTCATAGACGGACAGGGTAACTACGGCTCTGTAGATGGAGACCGTGCCGCAGCTTACAGGTACACAGAAGCCCGTCTTGAAAAAGTTGCTGAAGAGCTTCTGAGAGATATTGATAAAGAGACTGTTGATTTTTCTCCGAACTTTGATGATACAAGAAAGGAGCCTGATGTTCTCCCGTCAGCTTATCCGAATCTTCTTGTAAACGGTTCAGAGGGTATTGCTGTCGGAATGGCGACCAAGATCCCACCTCACAACCTTGGAGAGGTTATTGATGCAACAATATACCTGGTGGATAATCCTGATACTCCTGTAAAAAATCTTCTGAAATACATTAAAGGTCCGGACTTTCCGACCGGCGCCACAATAATGGGAAATGAAGGGATTATAAAAGCTTATAATACAGGCCGCGGAAGCATAGTTGTCAGGGGCAAGTATGAAATAGAAGAGAATAAAAAGGGGAGAGAAGAGATTATTATTACCGAGATTCCCTATCAGGTGAACAAGGCAACTCTTATAACCCGTATTGCAGAACTTGTCAATGAGAAGGAAATTGAAGGTATTGCGGAACTCAGAGATGAATCTGACAGAAAGGGTATGAGAATCTATATCGGCCTGAAGAAAGACGCAAACAGCGGTGTAATAATAAATAAACTACTCAAACTGACATCACTCCAGACATCTTTCGGAGTCATAATGCTTGCTATTGTTGACGGAGTGCCTAAGGTACTTGATCTGAAAAGCATGTTGTCTCATTATATTACACACAGACGTGAAGTTGTCATAAGAAGAACTAAATATGATCTTAAAAAGGCAGAAGAGAGAGCCCATATATTAGAAGGATTGAAAATTGCCCTTGAAAACATTGATGAGGTTATAGCAATAATAAAAGCTTCAAAAACACCTGACGAAGCCGGTGCTAAACTTATTAAAAGATTTCATTTCTCTGAAATTCAGGCCAAAGCAATTCTTGATATGAGACTGCAGAGGCTGACCAGCCTTGAAATTAAAAAGATAATAGATGAACTTAAAGAGTTAATCAAGCTTATAGCTGAACTCAATGCAATTCTAAAAAGTGAAGTGAAAATCAATAATCTTATAAAAAATGAACTGGCTGAAGTTAAAGAAAAGTACAGTGACAAAAGAAAAACCGAGATTCTTCTTGGCGGTGAATCATCCACTGATTTTGATATAGAAGATCTTATTGCTGATGAGAGCATGGTTGTTTCAATGACAAACGACGGGTTCATTAGAAGAATGCCTATAGATACATTCAAAAAACAGGGCCGCGGCGGTAAGGGTGTAATAGGTATGTCATCAAAAAGAGAAGACTTTGTCAAGATGATGACTGTTGCTACAAACCACGACACCATATTCCTCTTTTCAAATAAGGGAAAAATATTTGCCCTCAAAACATATGAGATTCCCCAGGCTACAAAAACAAGCAGAGGAAAATCTATAAAGGGGATTATCAACCTTGCAACAGGTGAAAGTATAACAGCTATATGTTCTATAAAGAATTTTGAAACCGATGATTTTCTTTGTATGGCTACCAAGTATGGAATACTAAAGAAAACCGCTATTGATGAATTTGTTAATGCAAAGAAGGGCGGAATAATATGTATTAATCTCAAAAAAGAAGATGAACTTGTGGATGTAAAGGTTGTTGAGAAAGAGAGCGATCTTGTAATCGCTTCTAAAAACGGCTCACTCCTGAGAACAAATCTTCAGAAAATGCGGTCAATGGGTAGAGGGGCTGCCGGTATTATAGGTATGAGGCTCGATGGAGACGATTACATTATCGGTATGGATATTGTGAAAAACAACTCAGCCCTTTTTGTTATAACAGAGAAGGGTTACGGTAAGCGGATTTCATTCAATAACTTTGTAAATAAAGGCCGCGGCGGAAAGGGGATGACATATCTGAAGATCACAGATAAAAACGGATTTGCTGCAGGAATAAGATCTGTAACGCCCACTGATGAGATAATTATAACATCACTGTCAGGTATGACCATAAGGCTCCTTGCAGGTGATATATCATCTCAAGGGAGAGCAACCGTTGGTATCAGGCTTCTTGACCTTAATGATACAGATATTGTTTCAGATTTTGCTGTGATTTCTGAAACTCAGGATTAAAGGAGAATTATATGAATAAAATAATACTATTGCTTGCCATTGGATCTCTTGCGGCAAGCATGTACTTTTTTTTCGTAGAGAAGGACCTGTTCACAGGGTCAATTACCATGCTCCTCTGCATTGTATTTAATCTGATTTTTGCAATGCTGAACAAAGTAAACAAAACCGGCTTAAAAAATCAGTAATTTTTAACTATTTTTTNNCATTCCGAACACAGAAGTTAAGACTCTATTCGCCGATGGTACTGCACGGGTAGCTGTGTGGGAGAGCAGGGAGTTGCCGGGTTTATATATAAAAAAAAGACATCCATTGGATGTCTTTTTTTTTACAGTATTTTATTAAACTTACTGCCAATCAGCACTTGAAACTTTCTTTTTCAAGCCTTTAGCTTTAACTTCATAAACAATTTCACAATCATCATCTTCGTTATAGGTTTCTTTAACTACAGAACCACCTTTAACCATACCTGATACTTCCTGAGCAATTGCAAAACCTGTACTTTCTGCATCAGACACGCCTGCTGCACCTTCAATTTTTGAACCTTTAAATTTTTCAAGAACCTGATACTGCGCGGCAAGGATAGCTGCTCTTTTTGCTGTAGCTCTACGCTGTGTCTTGTTAGTAAGAGTTTTTTTAGCAACACCTACAGCTGTTGTTCTATAAGTATTATCATCAATCCAGCCTTCTGATGTAAAAGTTTCTCCCTGAACAGTTCCACCAAGCTTTCCACCACCGCAGGATGTGAAAGTAAAAACAAGACCCATTGTAAGAACGAGACTCACTACAAACAACTTCTTCATGAGAAGAACCTCCTCGTATAAGTTAAATATTTTATTACTCATGTAATTATTTTTCATGAGTTTATTAAGCATTTTTACAATAGAAAAATTTTTTGAGCAAGTCAACATAAAATTGCGATTTTTTATATTTAATTTTGCTCTTAAATACTTATTTATAGAGCATTAAT
>DINC01000095.1:0-7572 GCA_002425885.1 Spirochaetia bacterium UBA5550
ATGAAGGCATATAAAAAGGAATTCATTGATTTTCTTCTTGAGATGAAATCTTTAAAATTCGGCGAGTTTACTCTTAAATCAGGGAGGCTCTCCCCCTATTTTCTTAATACAGGTATGCTGCATACTGGTGAGTCTATAAATAAACTCGGAAGTTTTTATGCCAGTACAATTACAGATAACGTTAAAACTCCCTTTACAGCTATATTCGGGCCGGCATACAAGGGTATACCTCTTGCCATAGCAACAGTAAATGCGCTTTACCATGAACAGAAGATCAACGTGCACTATTCATTCAACAGGAAAGAGGCTAAAGATCATGGCGACATGGGGCTCATTGTGGGGAAACCCCTTACATCTGAAGACAGGATTGTGCTTGTGGATGATGTTATCACAGCAGGTACAGCAGTGCGTGAATCTATGGAGATCCTTGAGAAGAATGGAAATCCGGAACTTGAAGCTGTAATAGTTTCTGTTGACAGGATGGAGAAGGGTACAGGCGAGAAATCAGCGATACAGGAGATCTCTGAGTCCACCGGGATATCATTTTTCCCCATTGTTACAATTATTGATATCATGGAATTTCTTAAAGAGGAACAGGCAAGAGAGAAACATGGGATTGATAAATCGATGCTCGTGAAAATGGAGGAGTACAGGGCAAAGTACGGCGTTGCATGAAACTTCTCAGCGAACCCTTTGTCAGTGAAGAATCCGACTGTCCCTATCTGCCCGACAGGAAATGGCGTTTTTCCTATTTTTTTGCAACAGAAGTAAACGGGGAGGAACTGAACTATATACTCTCCCGCGGCTGGAGAAAATTCGGCATGTACTACTTCAAGCCTGTATGCAGAGGCTGCAGGGAATGCGTCCCTATCCGTCTTGTAACAAAGGAGCTGGCCCCGACAAAAAGCCAGAGGCGGGTTCTTAAAAAATGCAGTGATATCAGGGTAGAGTTCCGCGACCTTGAATGCAGGGATGAAATTTTTGAGATTTACAGGGATCATTCGCTTCAAAGGTTCGGAAAGGAATCGAACTATGATGATTTTCACAGTTCATTTTATACTCTTTCATGTCCGGCAATGCAGTCTGAGTATTATGTGGGGGAGAGGCTTGCTGCTGTGGGTTTTCTTGATGTTTCAACTGAAGCATTAAGCAGCATCTATTTTATATATCACAATGATTTTCTGCATTACAGTCCCGGTACCTTCAGCGTCCTGAGGGAGGCGGATTTTGCGGCGTCAATAGGGCTCGGGTATTACTATCTTGGCTACTATGTGCGGGAAAACAAAAGCATGTCATATAAAAACAGCTTTCATCTGAATGAAAAGATGGACTGGCTATCCGGGGCGTGGCTCTCTGAAGATGAGTTCCGCTATCCGGAGGATGTTTAATTTATTTTATTCTGAGTATCGAACAGAGGTCCCCTGTATTATCAGAACCTGACTCAGGATTGAAAGTATCAGGGAGCCATTCTCCGTCAATAATGAATTTGTACCTGTAAGTTCCTGCTGCAATTCTCTTTTCAAGTCTCCAGATTCCGTCATTACCCCTTCGCATAATATCATTCTCCGGGTTCCAGCCGTTAAAATCTCCTACAACAGAGATTATGCGGGCGGAAGGCCTGTAAGTCCTGAACTGAACCATGTTCCCTTTCATCATTTTATAAGTAACAAGTTTCCCCTCTGCCGGCGGATCGTTTTCAGCTATCGATAGATATGAGCCAAGCCTGTCATCCTCGCGTAAACCGTTCCATGGATCATCTGTCCAGAGGCCGTCAACATTGAACTTATACGCGATTTTTCCGGAAAAATCTGTATTCGGCAGAAAGAAGAACCAGACCCCGTCTTTGCTGCGGTTCATATTTTTAACTTTCCATGTGGAAAAGTTCCCCCCTATGCCGACTTTAGAAGCTTTTCGATCCTTAAAGGTGAAAAGTGTGCCGTCAAGCATTACCGGTTTTCCTGACCCTATGTTGTCCACCATGACCAGTTTTATCTTTTCAGGGGGCCCAGCCTCCTTCATCTGCGTCAGTGCATAAAAATGCTGAATTTTATTGTTATGCGGCATTGACGATGTCAGTAATATGGCAAGCAGAAGAATTCCGTTTCTTCTAAAAGATTTCATCATTATCCTCTTAAGTCCCATTTTGTTCATGATATATATTTAACTTGTCGATATATAGACTGGAAATATTAATAATGAAAATTGCTGAATCAGTATAAAAAAGTTTTTTTGCTGNNTTGCTGAATTTTAATTGATTTTTAAATTAATAAAAATATTATCTGAATTATGTCGCCTCATGCATGGTTTTAAATATTCATCCGGGATGATTAATGGCAGCGAAGAAGATTGAAATCACTTATACTCCTGAAGAACTTGCCGAAATAGACAGGATTATCCGTGTTATAACAGAGGAACCTCCGGCATTTGAACAGCCGGTGCAGCCGCAGGTGCAGAAAAAACCTGCGCCTCTGCCGCAGACTGATGAGGATAACTTTGATATTGAGCATTATGATACGGATATCCCCTCTGACCTGAGCCTGGAAGACGAATCCGGAGAACCTGCCTCAAAACGGGAGCGCGGAGAAGAGATAGAGGAGTTTGATGAGTTCGGGGAGCCTGAACGGCCTGATGAGGCTGCTGAGCTTGAAGAGCTGTCCAATCTTGAAGAGTTGTCCAATATAGATGATAATGAAGAAATTGAAGATATAACTGATATAATTACCGAAGCGGAGGAACCCCGATCTTCATCAGATGAGGATGTCTTTGAACTGGGTGATGCTGATATCGCTTTTCTGGATGAAACTGACGAAGCGGGGAAAACCAGGCCTGTAATAGATGAAGGCGGCTTCGATGAGTTTGAAGATATAACTGATATAACGGAGCCTGCTGAAGAACCGCAGGGGAGAAGAAAAGCCGAGTCCATAGCCATTGAAAGTGTTGAGGATATTGATATACCTGACCTTGACGAAATATCACTTGATGAGAGTGCGGAGATCCCGGAGGCAGAGGAGAAGGAGATTCCGGATATCGATTTTGGTGATCTCGATAAGGGTACCGGCCCTGCTGACGAATTCGACGAGATTGAAAATCCCGCTGATATTGACGGGATGGATCTGGGGCTGGATGAGAGTGCCCCGGCTGCGAAAGAGGAGATCAGTACACTTGATGAGATAGATTCATTTGATGACGGCGGATTTGAGGACATAGAGGATATTTCTGATATCTCCATAAAAACTTCAGAGCCCGCAAAAAAGAAACCGGAAATTGATGAGATAGAGGAGATTGATACAGATATAAGTGATTTCTCTGACGATTTTTCTGATGAGGCGCCTAAAGGGGGGATGGCTCATGAAGCGGAGGATTCCCTGACAATTGAACCTCTTGATGATGACGGATTTGACCATCTGATTTCCGAAGAGGAACCTGCCAGGGGGAAAAACGGCAGAAGCCCTGTGGAGAGTGAATCCGCAGAGATTGAACTTTCAGAAAAGGATCTTGCAAGGCTTAAGAAGGCCATAGTTCTTTTTAATCCGGCTGTGCGTCAGGCCATTCGTGATACTATAATTAATGACAGGCTTTCCAATGATGACACACGAAAGCTTGTAGATATGATAATTACAGGGAAACCTGAAGATAACATACAGAAGTTTCTTGAAAAGAAACTTAAGATAAAGATAGAGCTTGCTGATGAAACAGTTTCAGGGCGCAGGGTTATTGCTTCCCGCCCGGAATACACTCTTGAAGGGAGGGAGAGGCAGAAGCGTCTCCTGAAGGCCACAAAAATATTCGGTATCTCCACGATACTGGCCTGTACTCTTACTATATTGTCATATCAGTTTATTTATAAGCCGGTAATGGCTAAAAAACTGATTCATAAAGGTGTGGAGCTTATAGTTCAAAGCGGAGTTGAGGGGGGCAGGTTTGAAAGAAAATCCAGGTATGATGAAGCTGAAAGGCTCTTTAAAGAAGTAGATGAGGAGTACGCAAAGGATTATCTTTATGGATATAACGAATATGCCAGGGCTTACCTTCAGAACCAGGATTACAAAGAATCTCTGGAAAAACTCAACAGGGCCTACGAGATTGACAGAACCCACATAGACACTCTGAATAACCTGGGATATTTTTATGCTAAAATTAATAATGAGTATTTCAGTATTCTCGGCAAGGATGTAAGGCAATGGTACTTTGCAGAAAGAAAGGATCTTGAAAGTATAATGCTACCTCTTGATCTGTCTATTAACTTTTACAGAAGGGTGCTCCTCCTTGACAAGGAGAATGTTACAGCGCTTCTCGGTATAGGAAATGCATATTTCTACCAGGGGCAGTACCTGAAAGCGAAAAAGTACTACGAGGATATTCTGCGGGTTGATCCCGATTCAGTGATAGGGTACTCGGGGCTTCTTAATCTATATATTGAAAGAAACGCCTTTCCGCAGGTGGCTCAGGTTCACGCTGAACTCAGGGACAAGGAGATGCTTCACGAGCTTCCGTCACCTCTCCTTTCAAAACTTGCGGGATATTACCTTGATAAAAGAAAAAAAGATGATTCAAGTGTAAGGATAGATTATGGAGTCAGAACTTCAAAGCTCATTGATAAAGATGACAACACATACCCTGCTGTTATTGAAGTGCTGAAAGCCCTTAATGACAGGGATGAAAACTATCCCCAGCTTCATATACAGTTTGCAAGGCTTAACATGGCCCAGGATAATCTTATTGCTGCAAAAAGGTATCTGGACAAGGCTATTGATCTGGCTCCGGGATATTACAGTGCTCTCCATCTTCTTGGTGAGTACTACTATTCAACAAAAGAACCTGTTAAAGCATATAAGTCTCTAAAGAGTGCCGTAGACAATTACGGAAACCAGCCGCAGTTTACAAAGGATGATTTCTATAAAGAGACAGAACAGATCGGGAAAACTAACGCGTACCTCGGGAATATTTTCTATTATTTCTTTGACAGGGTGAAGAGCAGGGAGGGCGCTCTCGACGAAGAGATAGTTGATAATGAGATAGAGAGGATGTCAAACTACACTCTCGCACAGCAGCATTATATAGACGCAGTAAATCAGGGATACAGTTCCTCAGAGCTTCATTATAACCTGGGGAGAATCTATTACATGAAGAAGAGCTATTCTCCCGCCCTCAGCAGCTGGCTCCATCTTTATGATGATTTTGTGAAATCACCTGAACTTATGATCTCGCTGGGTAATGCATTTTATCATAACAATAACATAAATGCGGCTAAGGGTGAGTATCTTAAACTTATAAGCGTCATGGAATACGAAGCTGATAAAATTACAGTTGTTGATCCTGCCAGGGTGAATCATGTGAAGGTTTTCCAGAGCCTTTCCTCAGCATACAATAATCTCGGTGTTGTTTACAACGACATGAATGATTACGCAAAACGGGATCTTGCTTTCTGGAAATCCGTTGAGAACGGCTCAAAGCTCGACAGGCAGAATGAGTATGCCAGGGTGAATATGGCGCGCGGTTACAGAAAGGATGGGGCAGAAAGGCATGTTATTGATGAAAGCATTCCTTACAGCATCGATATATACAGGGAGGATCTCAGGGATTAAAGAGACTCCCTCTTCTTCAGTACTAAATATTCAAAACCATCAACAAGTACCCTGAAAGAGGCGTAGTTTATATTTTCAGACATTGAATAGACTTCCCAGAGTTCCTCTCCGTCAGTGAAAATTATTGTAACTTCAACTTCTGTACTTGTTCCTCTGTGTGCATCAAGAATCTTCGCCTGGTAATCCACAAGCTTCACATTTTTTATTTCAGGAAATAGCGGCATAAGCGCTTTACGCAGGACATTGGCAAGTGCGTCAACCGGGCCCTTTCCATTGGAGGCTTCGTGGATAGTTTCTTCATTAGCCTCAATATGCACAGTGGCCTCGGGAATTATGCCGTTATCAATCAGTTTGTATTCGCCAATAACCTTAAATGGCGGAGAATATCTGTCAAGGCTCCGGGCGATTGCAAGTTTTTTTGTTGCATCCTCTATTTTGTAATTAAGCATATATCCTCTCTATCCGTTTAATAAAAAACCGGATTCACTGTTTAAAATATCAATTCTTCCGTCATGGTATTTTAAAGTAATCCGGTCTCTGCTTATTGTATATTGATAAAGTTCTTCGTCAACCTTGTAATGCCACTCTTTGCTGCCGTCGTCAGTTTTCGCTTTAATCAGATAGAAATTTTCATTTTCATCAATAAAAATCAGATATATGGAATCCCTGTAAAGCTGAAACATGTAAGTCANNATACCAGGAATGATCCATCGGGTTGAGCCGTCAGTTTTATTTATAGCAATAAACTGACCGCTCGTGTCACCCGACTCAATCGAAATGTAGAAATTATCCTCATCATGAACGGCTCCGGCAATAAATCCGCCATCCTCTATTTTTCTGATCCAGACATTTTTCCCTTCAGGCATCCTTTTGCATAAAAGTACAAAAGTACCGGGATCATATTGAATCAGATATTCATTTAGTTCAAATCTCTGCAAAATCCCCTTGTTGATTAAAGAATATGATTAAAGGAGCCCGCACTCTTTCATTGCATCTACAATTATCTGAGCTACTTCATCCTGAGAAATGTGCTCCATGTTAATTACAAGATGATAGTTATGCGGATCAGTATTGTCAAACTTAACAAATTCCTTTATAAAACCGTCAATCTCTTTATCCTTTTCAGTGATAATCTGTTCGGCTTCTTTTACATTGTACTTGTGAAGTTCAGCCATCCTGTGAGCTCTCCAGCTGAGCGGAGCTACAAGTCTGACATGAAATCCCTGACCCATATCCCTTGTGATTCTGGTTGCAGCTCTCCCTGCAAGTACAACATGCCCGTTATAAGCAAGCATTCTTGTAATTTCTGCAAGCTTTCTGTATACGGCAACCTGCGGCGGAAATGAACTGAATGTTGTCTGAAAGAGCTCTGTCATCTTGTTTCGCGCGTTGGTTGTTAAAGTCTGAGCAAGAGATTCTGAAAGACCCATATCACTTGAAATTTTTTCCAGAAGATTTCTGTCGTATGCCGCCCAGTTATGATCATTTTTATACTTCTCGTTGAGTAATAAAATGAGCTTTTCCGCTACCTGGTAGGCCCCTGCACCATACTCTCTTGAAATTGTGATAAATGGTTTAGTACCTTTTGCTGATTTAGGTTTGAAGTCTATGCTGTCAATTGCCTCTTTCTGAAGCTTCCAGACTCTCACCTGATTACTGATGTATTGCTCCATATGTGCATGGTATGCCATAATTCACCCCCCAATTGTATTCAATACCATACTAAAATTTTTTTTGCAGAAAAATAATAGATCTGCTGCTAAACTGAGTCTTTCACTATCAGGGAATCCCCTGAAGGGCTTTTTACCCGGTGAAAAATTAGATTTACAGCAAGTCTGATTACAAACCCAGCAATTCATGTTTAAATTGAATATACTGATTTTTAATTATTATGTATTTCAAAAATAAAAAAAAGCCCTGGCCGCATTTGCGGAGGGTAAAACTGATTAAACTATTTAAAGAAAACCGGCATTAAAACTGTTTTATT